>DUPX01000069.1 GCA_012838085.1 Eubacteriaceae bacterium | reverse complement strand
TACCTCGGCAGTTAGCTCCAATCAGGCTAGCCCACGGCACAAAGAAGGGTTCACTTACCGCTGCTTCCTTCCGGACCTGACGGGGTTCATGAATTTCCGTTGCGTAGGACCCAATCATCAACACCACTTACCAAGGGCAGACTCCACAAAGTCATAGTCTCAGATAGGAATTCAACCCTGCTATAGCGGATTGCAGGTTATAGGGCACCGCTACCACCCCATCTAGCACGATCAAAATTGTTATCTAATTATGGCGGAGAGAGAGGGATTCGAACCCTCGGTACGGTACTACCGTACACCCGCTTTCCAGGCGAGCACCTTAAACCAACTCAGACATCTCTCCACTTATTTAAGGAAATAGAATATATTCCCTGACAGAATTATATTATAGACAAAATAGTAGCTACTGTCAAGATAAATGGGCTTACATTTATTTACATTTGCTAGTTAAAGTATTTTCCATAATTAAACAATTTTTAAAATTTAATTAAAATGGATTAATACTTATTATATATTAATGATAGAAAAAATAGGTTATTATCTCTAATAATGTTATAATTCTTATAATTAGTTTTAGAAGGATGGGATTATAGGATGGACTTTATAAAAATCTTGGCTGGCAAAACCTTATATTATATTGCCACAGGAATTTCTATAATATTCGATGGGATTATTTTTATCATTAATCTAATAGTGGAACTTACGGTTTCTCTTTTAAGGGGTTTTGTGGGATTATTAAGTTTAGGGGGCTGTCTTTTACTTCTTTTATTTGCAGGACCTTTAGGGCTAGTCTTATTGTTAAATCCTATTTTCCTTATAACTATTGCCCTTTTTATAATAATACCCATATTGGGAACAAAGTCTGTTTCCTATTTACGATATCTAAAATATGTAGTTACCCAATACTTATTTGACCTCTCTGCCTATCTTATTGAAGGAAAAAAAGATAGATATAAAACCTTTAGTGAATATGGCAGTAAATATAGAAGAATGGAAGAAGAAAGTTTTAGACAGGCACAAAGGGAACGGCAGGAAAGGATACAGAGAGAATGGGAGGAGAGATTTAGAAGGTGGGCTGAATTTCAGAATCAACAAAGGAGTCATACAGGGCAGGAATATACCTGGTGGTATGGTCAAAATCAACAATATGGAAATGGCCAAGGCTTTATAAACCCTTCTATAGAATTTAAAAATAAGTATGAGGAAAGTTGTGACTTATTAGGGATTCCATATAATGCTGATAAGTATCAAGTAAAATTGGCCTACAGAAAGAAGGCTAAAGAATTCCATCCCGATGTAAATAAATCCCCTGATGCTACCAGTATGTTTCAAAAGATAAATGATGCTTATGATTTTTTAAATGATGGTAATATTGAAAGATACAAGGCTATAAGTAAATAAGGGAGTGGTATTATGTCATGGTTTAGAAGATTTATGCAGGGTAGATATGGAACTGACCAACTTTCCATAGGTTTATTAGTGGTATTATTTCTTATATCACTATTGGGAAGACTCTTTCAGCTTGGGAAGATAATAGATATTCTCTATGTTTTAGTAGCATTCTTTATATTTTATAGGGTTTTTTCAAAGAATACTGCTAAAAGGTATCAGGAAAATATAAAATTTCTAAAATTTTGGCATCTTCTAAAAAACAAATTATTAAATAATATAAAGCTTATACGGGATGCTAGATACTATCGTTATTATAAATGTGCTAATTGCGGGCAAAAATTGCGAGTTCCCAAGGGGAAGGGTAAAATCGCCATAACCTGCCCTAAATGCAAGACTTCTATGATAAAAAAATCTTAGGCCTAATTTATTCCCATTAATAACTATTCTGGGGATAACTCTAATATAACTAATAAAAATACTATTATTATTGTGAGTAATGTGAATAACTTTTGGATAATTCTATTTTTTGAAAAACAGGCTAATAAATTTTAGCCTGTTTAATTATCTAACTGCATACATCCACCCAAATACCCTGGGTTATTTCCTGTAATTTTTGGGGAGTTATTTTTATGGATGAATTACTTGCTCCCGCTGCTGGATATATATAATCAAATTCCAATAAACTTTTATCTAAATATATTTCTAGTGGATTTTTTAAACCAAAGGGGCATACTCCTCCTACTGGATGTCCTACTATTTTTAGTACTTGGTCTGGTTTCATCATCTTTGCTTTTTTTCTAAATTGGGCCTTGTACTTTTTATTGTCAATTCTAGCCTCACCATTGGTCACTATTAAAATCTGTTTATCCTTTAGGTCAAAGGCTAAAGTCTTAGCAATCATTGCAGGTATTACACCATGGGCCTTTGCTGCCTCCTCCACTGTTGCAGTACTTTCCTCCAATTCATAGATTTCAAAATCATAATTGTTTTCCTTAAAATATCTTCTTACATCTTCAGTACCCAAAACTTTCTCCTCCTAATGTCTTAATCTATTACCTATTGTAACATAGCAGTCATTTTCCTAAAAGTTTGGACAAAGAAAAGCCGATAGGATTTCCTATCAGCTTTTAGTAAGATTATTTTATTTTCCGTAAATCTTTATTGTTAAGGTTTTTCTTCCAAACTTTAAGGCTTCCTTACGGGTCATAAAGGCCACATCAATTCTATTGCCTTTAATAGCTCCCCCTGTATCTAATGCTTCACCAAATCCATAGCCTGGAACATAAAGCTTTGTACGATAGGGAATAATCCTAGGATCTACTGCTATTACTCCCTTTCTTAGAGGTAATCCTAAGCTGGTTCTATTACCCACCCCAGGATCTTCTGGACTATAGGCTGTAGCTATTACTTTTAAGGTTCTTACGACCTCCCCATTTCCACGACTTACTTGTAGTGGGGGTAAAGCCTTAGTACCTACTTTAACCACTTTATCCACCGGCTCTTTTAAAACCTTTTCTTCTATTACTTCTATTTTTACCTCTTTTCCATCTTCATAGGTGATCTTAACTTCCTTCTCTACAACCCCTTTTTGTCCTTTTTTTACTGTCTTGGTCTCACCTTTATATAAATCCTTTGATTTCTCTTTAATGGTTTTAAAGCCAATATCTTCTTTTATTGTTTTGGTTTCTTGGGTAACCCTTACTATCTTTATTATGGTATCTTCTTTTAATTCTTCCTCTAATCCGGGACTAATCTTATCCAATTCTCCTAATGTTATCTTTGCTTCCTTAAGGGCTTCTTCAACATTAGGTGCTATTGTAAGAAGCTGAATTTTTTTACCCTCTACTTCAATAGAACAGGGAATGGCCCGGGTTATTTCAATTCTTAAATTCCCCCTTAACTTCTCACTTAAACTAGGGGTAATTTTATCTTTTTCCTTTAATGAAAGGCCCGCCTCTCTAATAGCTGCAGCCACATCTTCTGCTGGAGTTAATAATTTAATTGTCTCACCATCAGCTTCTATGGTGATATTAACTGCCCTTTTTATTACTACCTCCATATTATCTTCTACTTCACTATCCAATAAAGGGCTAATATAATCTTCCTCAATATAAGAAATCCCTTCTTGTTCTAAAACCTCTTTTACCGTATTCTTGCGAGTTTTAACGTTAATTACTTCTTCTCCATCAATTATTGTTACTTTATTGAAGGTCATGATATATCCTACTGCTGTAATAGATAAAACCACAACAGCCAGTATTATCAGAAAGAGCTTTTTTCTATTCCCTAAAAACTCCTTCTTTAGGATTTCACCCATTTTTTACCCTCCTAATTGGTGCAAATATTAAATTTATTATATTTATCATAGTAACCTTTTTAAATAAGGATGTCAACATTTTGTAAACAAATGTTACAAGTTATTTTACATTTATTCTTAATATGCTCTAAATAGTGGTAATAATGCATAAGTATAAAAATAATGGTATTTATTTGTCCCATAAAATATGATAGATTATATTTAAAACTTTAATTACCTATTAATAAATTTTTTGATGTTTAAAAAGGGGGGATAAAACTTGGAGGATAAAAAGATGTTTGACTTATTGGAAAAACTATATATTGAAATGCAAAACGGTTTTACTTCCCTTAATAATAGAATGGACAAATCAGATAATAAAATAGATATTTTAGAAGGTAAAATTGATAAATTAGACAATAGAATGGATAATCTGGAAGGCAGGATGGACAGTTTAGAAAATGAAGTACAGGGTTTAAAAATTCAGGTGGAAAGAGCTAATATTACAATCGAACAAGAAATTAAACCTAAAATCAATGCCTTATTTGATGGTTATAAACAAAATTCTGACAAAATAGATAAAATTGAAAAAGAAGTCTCTAAACATGAAGAAATTATCCTTAGAAGGGTTAGATAAAAGCTATCCCATATTTTTTTATAAATAAGGTAGAATGATACATTTAAGGCCACATTGGATATTATTTCCAGTGCGGCCTTTAGAATTTAACTCCTCCTTATTTAATCTTTTTACATTCTAGATAGTAACGTTTTTCCTCAGCTTCTCCCATGGAAAATGTCTTTTTTGGAAGTACACCATCTAAAATCACCGTTTTGAAAAGATCATTTTTATCCATAGATGGAAGGTATAAGGCAAGGTTATTTTCTTTGGTTCCCAACTCTTCTAAGACATCTTCACCATGAATATAGTCTATATGTATTTCTTTATTTTCTTTTAAATATTTATCCAAAAATACTTGAAGGGTTCCTACTTCAAGATTGTTTTTGGGATTTTTTACTACCAATAGCCCATAGCCTTCTTTATTCATAAATGGGATTATGTGGAATGTACCTTCTTCTCTTAATTTTTTTGCTTTCTCTAGCATTTCCTCCTTTGTCTCACAGCTTATATAGGAGCTTTCTGGGTAAAAATCTTTAAATTCTTTTAGAAAATTATCAAGTTTTGTATTAAATATTACCCTATGGATAGGTTCGAATTCTAGTCCCTTATCATGTAGGTTTATAATTTCTACTAAGGCAAAACGGGCAGGATGATTTTCTCTTTCCTCTTCTGACAAATCTTTTTTTACATTTTCCCAATGGTCCTTAGCTGATGCAAGGGAATGATTGCCATCACCTACTGCAAACAAAAAGGGTTCTTCCTCTATCTTATACCTGTCTTTTTGCTCCTTAGGGTTTATTAGGTTTTCTAATGCTTTCATAATTCTAAGGATAACTTTCTCCTCATCTATCTTAAAACCCTTAATATGACCTCCATTCATCATTAAATCAAAGTCATAAAGAGGCTTATAGGAAGAAGTCTCTTCTTCTAAGGGTTCAATAACAGTTTTCTTTGGATCATCTATTAATAAAAGAATATGAGGAAGTTCAATAGAAGCCTTCTCCCGAATCTTTACCCTAGGAGGAAGCCTGTGAATATCTGTTTCTTCTGTAGACCTAGCTAAAGATTTTGATCCCTTTTCATAATTGTAACATTCTAGGTCTAGGGATATTATCAAACCTTTCCTTGACTTTACATAGGGAGTTTCTCTATCTATATATATAAATCCTGGGCCTTGATTTACTAATATTTTCTCATCTAAATACTTCTTCATGGTCCTGTTTATCTTAGATATCTTATCCTCATCTTTTACCTTGCCTAAATAAACTTCGGGGAAAATAATATGTAATGTAGATTCTTGGTTTTCACACATCTTTTCAACCTCTTCCCAGTATTCTGGTTGGGAAGAAAATTGGTCGCAAGCAACAACTGCCCATTTTTCTAAATCTATCCCTTCTTTTGGCATTAGAATCTCAGGTACTCTTATGCCTATTTTCTTTTGTAGATCTAACATTATAATTCCTCCTAATTATATTTCTTTATTTAAACCTTCTGTTATTAGTTTTATTATTATATTTATACAGATTTTAATTAAATTTTATATTAGATTTACAGGCAAGTCAAAGAACTAAAAATGAATGGTTATACTTCTAGCTTTTATACTAATATAATATTTTTATCTTTCTTTATGGTAAAAAAACAAAAGCCATGGGTGAGCGAAAAACTCATACATGACCTTATACTGGCGGAGAGAGAGGGATTTGAACCCCCGAGGCTGTTAGACCTACCTGGTTTCGAATCAGGCGCATTCGACCGAGCTCTGCCATCTCTCCATTATTTCTTTCTCAAATCTTTAAAAAAGTCTTTTATTAGGCGGGAACATTCTTCTTCTAAAATCCCCTCTATAATCTCCACCCTATGGTTAAACTTTGGATTATCTAGAATATTTACAATAGACGCCACCCCTCCAAACTTTGGCTCCCTCGCCCCGAATATCAATCTCTCTATACGGGATTGGAGGATGGCACCTGCACACATCACACAGGGTTCGATGGTCACATAGATTTCACAATCTTCTAATCTCCACGTCCCTAACTTTTTAGCAGCTTTTTGAATGGCTAATATTTCAGCATGGGCTGTAGGATTATTTTTGGTTTCTTTTAGATTGTGGGCCCTAGCTATAACTTTGCCCTCTTTGACAATTATAGCACCTATGGGCACTTCACCTGCTTTATATGCTTTTTCCCCCTCTTTTATTGCTGACTTCATAAATTGGTACATAAAAACAGCTCCAGTTAAATAAAAAAAATGGTGCGCCCGAGAGGATTCGAACCTCCGGCACACGGTTTAGGAAACCGTTGCTCTATCCTGCTGAGCTACGGGCACACAAAGCTAAGTAATATTTTACTCTGATTTTCCTCCATTGTCAAATGGGTTTTTCATTCATTAAAGCCCCAACCACCATCGATGATTGGGGCCTTATGATTTTATTTCATATCTGCCATTTTCTTGTAGCTCTCATATCTTTCTGTTGCTTCTTTTTCGCTCTTGGCAAATAGTTCATCAGCCACTTCTGGGAAGGTTTGTTTTAATGAGGTATATCTTACTTCACTAGATAAGAACTCTTGGAAATCCTTTGTAGGTTCTTTAGAATCTAGAATAAATGGATTCTTTCCTTCCTCTACCAATAGTGGATTATGTCTATATAGATGCCAATATCCAGTTTCCACTGCAAACTTCATTTGATTTTGGGTTTTGCCCATTCCCGCCCTAATACCATGGTTTATACAAGGAGCATAGGCAATAATTAGAGATGGCCCATCATAGCTTTCCGCTTCTTGTATGGCCTTTAGGAATTGGTTCATATTGGCTCCCATAGACACTTGGGCTACATATACATAACCATAGGTCATTGCAATAGCACCTAGGTCTTTCTTTTTAACTCTCTTACCAGCAGATGCAAACTTAGCCACTGCTGCTGTTGGTGTAGCCTTTGAGGACTGTCCACCGGTATTTGAGTAAACTTCAGTATCAAGTACTAGAACATTTACATTTTCCCCTGAGGCTAATACATGATCCAGTCCACCATAACCGATATCATATGCCCATCCGTCGCCACCAAATATCCAAACAGACTTCTTCACAAGATGGTCCTTATTATCTAATAGATATTTGATATGAGGGTTATCTCCTTTATAAGACTCTAGTGCTTCTACCAATACCTTTGAGCTTTCTTTAGAGGCTTCCCCATCATCCATGGTTTCAATCCATCTTCCACCAGCTTCTTTTATTCCTTCATCTTCTTCCATTAATTCTTCTAGATAGTTTTTTATGGTGCTTCTGATTTTCTTATTGGCGACTGCCATTCCATATCCATATTCTGCATTATCTTCAAATAGTGAGTTTGCCCAAGCTGGTCCCTTACCCTCTGCATTCTTAGTATAAGGCATTGATGGTGCAGAAGCTCCCCAGATTGAAGAGCATCCAGTAGCGTTGGCTACTATCATACGATCTCCAAATAGTTGAGTGATCACCTTAATATATGGTGTTTCGCCACAACCTGCACAAGCTCCAGAAAACTCAAGTAATGGTTGGCTAAATTGGCTGCCCTTTAAGGTACTCTTTGATATTAGATTATCCCTATAGGGTACATTCTCTACCAAATACTCCCAATTTTCTATTTCTGCTTCTTGGGTATCTATTGGTTTCATAATCAATGCTTTGTTCTTAGCAGGACAAATGTCTGCACAGTTTCCACATCCTGTACAATCTAGGGTAGAAACTTGAATCTTATAATTGTAGCCTTCTAGTCCTCTACCTATTGCCTTTTTAGTCTTTAGGCCTTCAGGTGCATTTTCCACTTCCTCATCTGTTAATAGGAATGGTCTAATGGATGCATGAGGACATACAAAGGAACATTGATTACACTGAATACAATTATCTATCTGCCATTCTGGTACATGTAGAGCAATTCCTCGTTTTTCATAAGCTGAGGTCCCACTTGGGAAAGTTCCATCTGCCCTATCCTTAAATACTGATACTGGAAGACTATCTCCCTCTTGTCTACTCATTGGAATAAGCACATTCTCAATGAATTCAGGAACTTCTTTTGCCTTAATTTCAGTCTCTTGCTCTTTAGCATCAGCCCAATGGGCAGGTACTTCTATTTCTACTAATGCCTCTATACCTTTATCAACAGCCTTATTATTCATTTCTACTATAGCTTCTCCTTTTGTTCCATAGGATTCCACTATAGCTTCCTTTAATAATTTCACTGCATCATCTAGGTCAATAACCTTTGAAAGTTTGAAGAAAGCAGACTGCATTATCATATTTGTTCTATTTCCTAACCCTAATTCTTCAGCAATTTTAGAAGCATTAATGGTATAGAACTTTATTTCATTGTTTGCAATATAGTTTTTCATTTTAGCAGGAAGATATTCTTCTAGCTCATCTTTACTCCAAAGGGTATTTAATAGGAATGTTCCCCCATTTTTAAGTCCTTTAAGTAAATCATATTGATTTACATAGGCTTGGGTGGAGCAGGATACAAAATCTGCCTCATCAATTAGATAGGTAGATTTAATGGGCTTTTCTCCAAATCTTAGATGGGATACTGTAACACCACCAGACTTTTTGCTATCATAGGAGAAATATCCTTGGGCAAATAAATCAGTATTATCACCAATTATCTTTATAGCACTTTGGTTTGCCCCTACTGTTCCATCTGATCCCAATCCCCAGAATTTACACCTAATAGTTCCTTCTGGAGTAGTATTTATTTTTTCCTTTTCCTCTAGTGAAGTAAAGGTAACATCATCTACAATACCAATGGTAAATCCGTTTTTAGGCTGGTCTTCCTTTAGATTTTCAAATACTGCCAATATTTGAGAAGGTGTAGTATCCTTTGAACCTAAACCAAATCTACCACCAACAATTAATGGAGAATTCTCCTTATTGTAGAATAATGATCTAATATCTAGGTATAGTGGCTCCCCTACTGCACCTATTTCCTTAGTCTTATCTAAGACAGCGATTTTCTTTACTGTATCAGGATATACATTAAAGAAATGCTTTGCAGAGAAAGGACGATAAAGTCTTACCTTTACAACTCCAACCTTTTCTCCCTTTTCTAATAAGTAGTCAATAGTCTCTTCTATAGTTTCAACAACTGAACCCATGGCTACAATAATTCTATCTGCATCTGGTGCCCCATAATAATCAAAGGGCTTATATTCTCTGCCAGTAAGTTTAGTAATTTCCTTCATATAATCTGCTACCACATCAGGAACATCCTCATAGTAGGAATTAGCTGCTTCTCTAGCTTGGAAATAGATATCAGGATTTTGTGCAGTTCCCTTTATCACTGGTCGTTCAGGATTTAATGATTTATCCCTAAAAGCTTGAAGGGCATCATAGTCCACTAATTTTGCTAATTCATCATATTCTAATACTTCGATCTTTTGGATTTCATGGGATGTTCTAAATCCATCAAAGAAATGTAGGAAAGGTACATGGGTCTTAATTGCTGCTAAGTGAGCAACACCAGCTAAGTCCATTACCTCTTGAACACTATTTGTAGCTAAAAAAGCAAATCCTGTCTGTCTTGCTGCCATAACATCTTGATGATCCCCAAAAATAGATAGGGCATGACCAGCAATAGCCCTAGCAGTAACATGAAAAACTCCAGGAAGTTGTTCTCCTGCAATTTTATACATATTAGGGGTCATTAAAAGCAAGCCTTGGGATGCTGTATAGGTAGTGGTCAAGGCTCCTGTCTCTAAGGAACCGTGGACAGCACCTGCCGCCCCTGCCTCTGACTGCATTTCCACAACGTCTACAGTTTGTCCAAAGATGTTTTTAACTCCATGAGCTGACCAATCATCAACTAATTCAGGCATATTTGATGAAGGAGTAATAGGATATATTGCCGCAACTTCAGAAAAGGCATAGGATATATAAGCTGCTGCAGTATTCCCATCCATAGTTCTCATTTTTCTTACCATTATTTAACCTCCTCTTGTGTGATATATGCTAAATACTTCTTAATAATGAATAAAAGAAATATTGCTATTGATTAAATTATAACACTTATATAGGAGTTGTTTCAAATTTTTTACTAAAAATTTTGTGGATAAATATCAACTTAAGCTAGAGTTTTTTGTATAAAAAATATATTGAATTATTATTTAATTTCTCTCAATAAGCACTTACTTCTGCAATTTCTAATAATAAACCCTTCATTTTGATAATTAATATACATTCCATAGAAGTATGCCCTCTTAATATAAGTAATATTTTCATATTGACCAATCATAAATAGAATATCTTGCATACTTTATTTAAGTGACCTCCATTGATAATTCTCTAACTTGTCCTATTGCAAATTTTATAAATTCATATTATAATAATTTGTGTATTGATAATTATTATCATTTATTCTTCTGAGTGAATATTATGCTATTGAAAGGAGAATCTATCTTGACTAAGGGTTTGTTGGCTTTAAAAAATGGCGACACAGGAAAAGTTAAATCAATTCAGGCTGGAAGAACAGCTACTAAAAGACTTTATGAAATGGGATTTAATACCGGTGCTCCTGTAAAGATCATTAAAAATGATTCAGGACCTGTTATTGTATATTTAAATGGATGTAAAGTTGCCCTAGGGAGGGGTTTAGCAGAAAAGATTATATTAGATATTTAATAATAGTTACAATTTGTGGGGGATGATTATATGAGTAGTGGAACTATTGCCCTGGTTGGAAATCCCAATAGTGGTAAGACCACCTTTTTTAATGCCCTTACCGGTTCTAACCAATATGTTGGTAATTGGCCGGGGGTTACAGTTGAAAAAAAGGAAGGAAGTTTTACCTATAGAGGCAAGGAATACCATGTGGTGGACCTGCCAGGTACTTATAGCTTAGGTGCATTTTCTGAAGATGAGATTGTAGCGCGGGATTATATTCTAACAGGGAATCCCGATGTAATAATAAATGTTATAGATGCAAGTAATGTGGAAAGAAACCTTTATCTTACCACCCAATTATTAGAAATGGGAAAAAGAGTGGTTATTGCACTAAATATGGTGGACGAAGCAAAGCGCAGAGATATTGAATTTGATATCCAGGGTTTATCCAAAAGATTAAACTTGCCTGTAGTACCTACAATAGCCTCTAAAGAAAAGGGAATAGAAGATATAATAAAGGTGGCCATCCAAGTGATGGAGAAAAAACCTCCTGTAAAAAGTCCTCTAAAGTATAATGAAGTCATAGAACATCATATTAATCATATGGAGGAAGTCTTAAAGGGAGAAAATTTACCCTATCCTCTTAGGTGGACAGCCCTTAAAATTATTGAAGGGGATAGGGAGGTCATAAAAAAACTTAATAAATCTATTCTTAATCAAAAGGCAATAAACTATATTAAAGACTTTTTTAAATACCATAGCAGTGGGGATTTTGAATTAGAGATAATTGATGCCCGATATGCCTTTGCCCATAGTATAGTAGATGGGACTATTAATAGACCAGAGGAAGATGTTATAACTATTACTGATAAAATAGATAAGATATTTACCAATAAATATCTAGGGGTCCCTATCTTTGCAATTATAATGCTTATTGTCTTTCAATTGACCTTTGCCCTTGGCCAAGACACATTAGGGGGAGTAGTAGCCTATTTGGTAGAGGGATTAGGCAGCCTTATAGAATCCTTTTTATTAGGTATAAATGCCCCTGGTTGGCTTATTGCTTTTATGATTGAAGGGGTAATAAATGGTGTAGGTACCGTTATTGAGTTTGTCCCTATTATCACAGTGCTCTATCTTTTATTAGGTTTCTTAGAAGATAGTGGCTATATGGCTAGAGCTGCATATGTATGGGATGATTTGATGAGAAAACTGGGTTTACAGGGTAAGGCCTTTATATCCATGATTATCGGCTTTGGTTGTAATGTCCCGGGAATTATGTCCGCCAGAACCTTAGATAATAAAAAAGACAAAATGATAACCATCTTAATAAATCCTTTTATGTCCTGTGGGGCAAAGTTGCCAATATATTCCGTCTTTATTGCGGCATTTTTCCCAAATCATGGCGGTTTGATATTATTTTCCCTCTATACCTTTGGGATAATAGTAGGATTAATATTGGCTAAGATATATAGTAAAACCTTATTTAAAGGGGAATCTTCATATTTTATAATGGAACTTCCCCCCTATAGAATTCCCACCATTAAAAATGTCTTGCGAAATATGTGGGATAATGTTTATGGCTTTATAAAAAGGGCAGGAACTACTATATTTGTAGTAATTACCCTCCTATGGGTATTAGCAGTATTGCCAGCATCTGCCCAGCCCTATGGAGAATTTAGTATTCTAGGTAGAATTGGAGCCTTTTTAGCACCAATATTTAAATTGGCAGGCTTTGGCACTTGGCAAGAATCTGTTGCCCTTTTTGCAGGCATTCCCGCAAAAGAAGCTGTAATAGGAACTCTGGGAATGCTATATGCCAGTGAATATGTGGAGGAGGGGGCCCTATTAGTAAATGCAATAAGACAACACTTTACCTCATTAACCACCCTTTCCTATATGGCAATGACCCTGCTATATACCCCTTGTGTAGCCACATTGGGTATAATAAAAAAGGAAACAAACTCTTATAAGTGGATGATATATATGGCCCTATCAAGCTTTGTAATAGGCTGGATTGTAGCTGTATTGATATTCCAAATAGGTTCCCTATTAGGATTTAGTTAAAATAGGAGAGGATTTTATGCTTAAAGAGATCTTAAGAATTATAAATAGAGAGGGCTATATATCAATAGTTTCTATAGCTAAGGAGTTAAATATTTCTGGGCAGCTGGTAGAGGATGGTGTAAAACAGCTTGTCAGAATGTGCTATATTCTAGAAGAAAAAACCGGGGAAGATTGTTCCACCTTCTGTGGCAATTGTCCCTTTGCTAAAAATTGTAGTAAAGAGATTGTAAAAACTTATAATATATCTGATAAAGGTATTAACTTTTTAAAAAAATAATTTATTATTATAAAGGTCAATCTTATACCTTAAGAATGACCTTTATTATTTAGTGAAAAGTCCTAATTTTATACTAACACAATCCCCATATAATGAATAACATGATTATATGGAGGATTTATCAATGAATATAATTTCTTTACTACTATTTGCAATATCAGCAAATACAGATAATTTTGTGGTAGCCCTATCCTATGGCATAAAAGAGATTAAAATAGGCTTTTTAAGTAACTTTTTTATCTCATTAATTTCTCTAATAGGAACGATATTATCTATGACCCTTAGCAAGGTGATTGTCAATATAATACCAGTGAATATATCAAAACTAATAGGTAGTTTAATATTAATCCTTATAGGTTTGTGGACAATTGTAAAGCCTCTATTAAAAGATTATTCTTCCAATAGCATCCTGGAAAATCCGGAAAAAATTGATAAGGATAGTTCTTTTAGTATTGACCCAAAAGAATCCATTACCTTAGCCTTTGCCCTTACCATCAATAATATAGGTTTAGGTATAGGTGGAAGTATTGCAGGATTAAATATTTTGATTACATCTTTTCTAACATTTATCTTTAGTTTTTTAATGATACTCATTGGCTATTTCATAGGGTCAAAATATTTTTCCAAGGTATTAGGTAATAGGGCAACATTTGTATCTGGATTGCTAATGATTGGATTAGGTTTGTCAGAAGC
>DUPX01000068.1 GCA_012838085.1 Eubacteriaceae bacterium | reverse complement strand
AATAGATTAAATAGTTTGGTTATAGGAATATTTATTTCAGCTATTACTACAGTATTATTTCCTACCTTATCCAAGGAGGCAAATAAGGATAATTATAGTGGATTAAAGAGGGTAACTATTTCTGGGATAAATATTATCTTGTTAATCACTATCCCTGCCTCTATAGGAATGATGGTATTGGCAAAACCCATAGTAAAATTAGCCTTTGAAAGGGGTGTTTTTGATACCACAGCCACATATATGACTGCAGGTGCCTTACTATTTTATGCTATAGGACTATCTGCTAGTGCAGTAAGAACCTTATTGTATAGAATCTTTTATTCTCTCCAAGATACTAAGACACCTATGATAAATAGTTTTGCCTCTCTGGTTATAAATATTATTTTTAACCTTTTGCTAATTAGATATATGGCCCATAGAGGTTTAGCCTTAGCCACATCAATAGCATCAATTGTATCAACATTGTTTTTGCTTTTTCTGCTTAAGGGAAAGATTGGCTCCTTTGGATTTTCTAAATCCATAAAATGTGGAATAAAATCTCTTGGGGCATCTATAACTATGGGTATTGTCGCATCTCTTATATATAATATATTAGAAAAATCAATGGGAACTAATGGTATATATGAATTTATTATTTTATTTATTTCCATTGGTTTAGGAGCCTTGTTATACTTTATAATAATATATTTATTAAAGATTGATGAGGTGAATTGGGTTATTAAAATAGCTAAAGAGAAAGCCTTAAATAGTATAAAAAAGTATAAAAAAAGATAAAAATCAAATATTTACAAATATATCGAAACATGTTACACTAAAATCATTCAGACAATGAATGAAAAGAGGAAAGGAAATGAAATTCTTTAGACCCACGTCAGAACTAAAAGAATTATTGTTATTACAGCATATAGAAAAGAAACCAGATACAACTCAAAAAGAAATTGCAAAGACGATTGGTGGGGTACCATCCTTGGTCAATGTTTATATAGACAACCTTGAAAAACAAAATTATATGAAAAGGGATTATAAGTCTGCAAAGGTTGTTTACTATAATATAACTTCAGAAGGGATAAAAAGGAAGAATTATTTAGCAATTATATATTTTCATGAATTATTGGAGCTATATAGAATGGCAGAAGAAAATATGGAAAACTTTATACAAGGACTTGTAAAAAGAGGCTATAAAGATGTATTGTTTTACGGTGCTGGAGAAGTTGCAGAAACAATATTACGAGTAATAAAATCCAAAAGCCCTAGGTCACTAAAAGTAGTAGCATTAATAGATGATAGTGGGAAAAAACAAGGAGGAAGCTTACTAGGATATAAAATAATTTCTACAAATGAAATAAGGAAATACCACCATGATGGAATAGTTATTACATCCTATACATTTGAAGAAGAGATAATGCATCGGCTAAAAGAAGTTGGCTATCCTGAAGATAAGATTGAAAGATATTTTAGTGAATAAAAGGTGGAAGGTAAAAGGTGGAAAGTAGAAAGCGGAAAGCGGAAAGCGGAAAGCGGAAGGTGGAAAGTGTAAAGGATGGAGGGGTTGATAATTTGGAAAATCTATTGGTTTGGCAAAAATCACATGCATTAGTTTTAAATATATATGAAATAACTAAGGATTTTCCAAAAGAAGAATCATTTGGACTTACTTCACAAATGCGAAGGGCTGCAACATCTATTCCTTGCAATATTGTTGAAGGAAAAGCAAGAGGTTCAAACAAAGAATTTAAGAGATTCTTATTAATTGCAAGAGGCTCCCTAGAAGAATTGAAGTATCAGATAGTACTTTCTAGAGATTTAAATTATATAAACGAAAAGAAGCATAATATCTTAATAGAAAGCGCAAAAGAAGTGGGAAGGTTATTAGCAGGACTAATAAAAAGCTTATAGCTTT
>DUPX01000067.1 GCA_012838085.1 Eubacteriaceae bacterium | reverse complement strand
TAGAGGAGGGGCACTTTGCACCAGGTTCAATGCTACCTAAGGTAGAGGCAGCTATGGCATTTGCAAAATCCAAACCTGGAAGAAGAGCAATTATTACCCTTTTAGATAAAGCTGTAGAAGCTCTAGCAGGTAGTACAGGTACAATTATCGTAGAGGAGTAAGGAGTAGATGCTAGAGGCTAGATACTAGTTACTAGAAAAACCTAAAAGTCTAGATCCTAAAGATTTTGATTTTACCATCAACTATTAACTAAAAATACCAAAACCACTAAAGGTTTTTGGTATTTTTTTTATTCTTCCATAATAAAGATAAATAAATAGTAAACATATTTTTGTCCATAAAACTATATCTATATAATATGACTTATACATATTGGAGGGAGGAAAAATAAATGTCTTTAGAATTAATTAAAGAATATCTTGAGGTGGATCAGGAAATAAAAAGATTTACCACTCAAACCATAATAGAGGAAAATGTAATTGTTCCAGACTATAAACCAGACATGGATAAAGTACTTTCTATCCGGGGAGCTATACATGTAAATAATAAGGTAATAGAGGGTAATAAATTTTTTATAGAAGGGATAGTGGATTTTAAAATTCTTTATGAAAGTCTTAATGAAGGAATAAGGCTTCAGTATTTTAATATGGAAGTTCCCTTTAGCCATTGGGTGGAGGCGGAAGAAGAAGGTGATATACAGGGGATAATACAAACTAGAATGGAATATATTGACCATGAATTGATAAATGGAAGAAAACTCAATATCCGGGGAGTACTAGGGATTCAGGGCAAATTTACTAGGAGGGAGCAGGTACCAGCACTTACAGGTATTAAGGGATTAGAAGATATCCAATCTCTCCCTAATTGGGTTAAAATCACCACCATAGGGGAAAAAATTAATGAGCAGACAATGGTAATGGAGGAGGTGGTCTTAGAGGATATGCCTCCAGTTTTAGAAATTATAAAAGTGTCAGGAAAGATTTTAGAAAATGACATCAAACTGGTTGAGGGGAAGATAATGATAAATGGGTCACTAGAGGTGGGAATTATCTATATAGGAGAGGGGGAGGAAGAGCAGGAAGTTAAGTATGTAGAATATAAATTACCCTTTGGTCATTTTATAGAAAATCCCAGTATTTTAAGTGAAATGGAATATCAATTAAGCCTGAATTTAAAGGAGATATTAACCCAGGTAAAGACAAACCAAGAGGGAATATTTAACACTATTCAAATTGAAGGAATAGTAGATATAAGGGGAACTCTTTATAAAGATTATGAAATTGAAACCATTGTAGATGCATATAGCCCTAGTGTTCAGATTAGCTTAAAAAAAGAAAGGGTAAATTGTCAGGAGATGGTATTGAATCAAAATTTCCAAACAATTATAAAGGAGAATATATCCACCCCTATTGGTCAGGAGGGGATAGAGGATATACTATCAATGGAGGGTTTTGTGATTATTACCAATACCCAAAGAGTAACGGACCAATGGATAGTGGAAGGGGTAGTAGAAATCGAGATACTCTATCAAAAATTTGGGGAAGAAAAGGGCTTTGAATCCATAAGGGAGGAGCTGCCCTTTAGGCAAGGACTTGATTTAGATGTGAAGGGGGAGGTATATGGTGATGTCTGGGCAAATATTCAACATATGGATTACCAAGTATTAAATCCCCATGAAATAGAACTAAAGATTATGTTAGGTATCCAGTGTCAATTATTTAAACCCATAGTATTTACAATAATAAATGATATAGAAGAATTAACAGAAATACTGGAGGAGGAAAGCAAGGAGGCAAGAATTTCTGTATACTTTAAGCAACCTGATGATAGCTTATGGGAAATAGCAAAGAGATATAGAATAACCATAGAGGATATTTTATATCAAAATGAGATTGCCAATAGTGAAAATATCCCGGATTATACCCCTATAATAATTTCAAAAAAAGATATCTATAAATTAAATGGATAAAATATATGGCTAAGGGCTAAAACCCGAGGCCTTTTTTATTTAGTAGAAAGGTTTTGCTTTTATACTAAATAAAAATAAAAATAAAGGTTGCAATAGGGCAAGTTTTGGTATAATTTAATTAACAACTTTTAAAAAGTAGGTGGGAAATGTCTACTATAACTATTAAAACCAGGGCGAAGATAAATTTAACTTTAGATGTATTATTTAAAAGGGAAGATGGATATCATGAGTTAGATATGATTATGCAAACCATTGATTTATATGATGTGTTAGAATTTAAACCCATTCCAAAAGATATTATAATTAATTGTAATCATCCAGAGGTTCCAATAGATGAAAAAAATATAGTCTATGCTACTGCATGGCTTTTAAAAAAGAAGTACAATATTAATAGGGGCATTGAGATAACCATAGAGAAAAATATTCCTATATCAGCAGGATTAGGGGGCGGGAGTACCAATGCTGCTGGCACCTTAAAGACCCTTAATAAACTATGGAAGCTAAATCTATCTCTAAAAGAATTAATGGAATTGGGAAAGAGATTGGGAGCAGATGTACCCTTTTGTTTGTTGGAGGGTACTGCTGTAGCTAGAGGCATAGGTGAAAGGCTGAAGGCTCTTCCTCCAATACCTACTATTTGGCTGGTATTGGTCAAGCCCCCTTTTTCAGTCTCTACCGCTTGGGCATATAAAAACATTAAAATAAATAAAGGCATTGTAGATAATAACAACCAAGTGATTATAGAGAAATTAGAAAAAGGTTTCCTTCACCAAGCTATTCCCTTTTTTAGGAATGGTTTTGAAGAAGTTGTAATTACTGTCTATCCTGAAATTGGAGAAATAAAAGAAAGGATGATCACCATAGGGGCTATTAAGGCTTTGATGAGCGGCAGTGGTCCTACAGTGTTTGGAATATGCAGGGACGAAGATGGGGCCAAAAGAATATATAATTATTTTAAAGAAAAATACAAGGATGTATTTTTGGTAAAAACCTATAATAAATAGCAATTAAATAGGGGGGATTAGATGAAGGCATTTATATTAGCAGGCGGTAAGGACAATATAGATTATGAGGGTTGTAATAATAAGGCACTACTTCCTATAGGGGATAAGTTGATGGTGGAATACATAATAGAAGCCTTAAGAAAAAGTAAATTTATAGATGGTATAGCCCTAATAGGAGATCAAAAAATTTTAAGGGATAAATTGGATTTGGACAAGGATAGGGATATTATCTTAGAAGAAGATAAGGAAATGGTGGATAATGTAATTAAGGGGCTTAATTATTTTATACAGGAGGAAAGGTTGCTTTTAATTACATCGGATATCCCTTTTATAACCTCTGATGCCATAGATCATTTTATTCAGGTCTCCTTAGATAGTGGAGGAAATTTTACCTATCCCATTATCAGGGAAGAAACCATAGTAGAAAAATATCCTGATATGAAAAGGACCTATATTAGATTAAAGGAGGGCAAGTTTACAGGGGGGAATATGAGTTTGATAGACCCTAGTATAGGACAGTCCCTCTATGATATGGCAAAATACATGATAGAAAATAGGAAGAAGCCCTGGAGAATGGTGAAGATATTAGGAGGAGGGTTTTTAGCCCAGCTATTAGTGGGGACTCTGACTATTGAAAAGCTGGAAAATCGATTGGGTAGCCTTTTAAATATTAATCCTAAGGCCATAATTACCCCCTATGCTGAGGTAGGAAATGATGTGGATAAAGTAGGGGATATAGAGAGGGCAGGAAAATATCTTAGGAATATCGAATAATAATAGCCCTATTCCTAAAGGGGCATTGATGGATAATACCAACAATTCATTCATTGGGGATTAAACCATCAGCTACCAAGTCGTCATAGGGATATTTATATAATCTATATAACTATATTAAAAAGTGTCCTCGCACTTTTGCTATTCTAGTTATGGGTTAACTATTGTTAAAAACAGTCTATTAAATTAGACTGTATTTTTTTTGTATAAAAGGTAAAAGATATCATTAAATATTGTTAAAAAGCTGGGGGAAGGATAGATTATGAATTCAATTCTTAAGGCAATAAAAAATTATTATACGGTTTATACAATGTTTTTAGTAGTAGGCAGTGGCTTGGTAAGTTATTTTATTGACTATCAAGACATGAAGAGAAAAAAATATAATAAGGAAGCTAAAATTTCTAAAACCATTGGAACTATTTATATTTTTGGTGGCATTATACTATTTATTTTAGCATCATTTATTGATTAGAGGTTAAGCTATGAGAGTTATTAAAAAAAACAAGGATAGTAAAGATAAAAATTTTGTTCCTGTTTTAAGAGAATTAGATAAAAATATAGAATTTCTAGAGGATATCTTCCAGGATTGTGATGATATTGTTAGCCGGGAGTTTACTGTAGGAGTAAACCAGAATCATAGAATGTATATTTCCTATGTAGATGTGATGACTAATGAAGACATGATTCAACAGCATGTTTTACGTCCATTATTACTAGAGGCTCGACTTATATCTCCAGACCCTGGAGATATTAAGAAAAAACTATTTGAACTTGTTTTAAAGGGGACCTTATCTGCTTCAGATATTGAGGTAAAGGATAATCTTGATGAGGCAGTACTGGCAATACTTTCAGGGGATACTATATTACTAATAGATGGTGTGACGGAATTTATAGTAATATCCACTAAAGGTTGGCCTACCAGAGGTTTATCTGAACCACCTGGAGAATCAGTTATTCGTGGTCCCAGGGTAGGCTTTGTAGAGACCTTTCGATACAATACCGTCCTTCTTAGAAGGAGTATTAAGGATCCTAGGCTTAAAATAAAAAATACCCAACTGGGGGAAAGAACCAAGACCAATATGGGTATTGCATATATTGATGACATTGTAAATTATAAGGTGCTAGAAGAATTAGAAAATCGTTTAGAAACCATCCACATAGACGGAATATTTGAAAGTGGCCAGGTAGAACAGCTTATAGAAGATGATTGGCTATCTCTATTTCCCCAAATACAAAATACCGAGAGACCGGATATAGTGTCAGCTGCTTTACTCCAAGGGAAGGTAGCCTTGATAATTGATAATACTCCTACGGCCTTAATAGTACCCACCACCTTTAATGACTTTATGCAATTCCCGGAAGATTATTATGAAAGATGGTGGATTGCAAATTTAATACGATGGATTAGACTATCTGCTCTTATTATTTCCTTTACCCTGCCCTCTATTTATATAGCTGTAGCCTCCTATCATCCTGGCATTATTCCTTCAAACCTAGCTATTTTTATAGCTGGCACTAGGGAGACGGTACCCTTTCCAGTGTTTATAGAGGCTTTGATTATGGAGATAACCTTTGAACTTCTTAGGGAGGCAGGGGTACGATTACCTAATCAATTGGGATCTACCATAGGTATTGTAGGAAGTTTGATTATTGGTCAGGCTGCAGTAGAGGCAGGCTTAGTAAGTCCTATAATGGTAATAATTGTGGCCCTTACAGCAATAGCATCTTTTTCCATACCTAGTTATAACTTCACTATCAGTTTTAGGATACTGCGTTTTATTGCCATGGTGGCCACTGGTTTTTTAGGTCTTTATGGCTTAATACTGGTGGTTATTGCAACTCTAGTCCATTTATCAGTCCTTAAGAGCTTTGGAGTGCCTTATTTAGCCCCTATAGTTTCTGGAAGAATGACTGACTGGAAGGATAGTATTATAAAGGCACCCCTCCCTTCAATTAAGGAAAGAAATAGCTATACTGCCTGGGGAGATAGAAAAAAATTGAGGGATTTACGAGTGGATATTAGGGCCAGAACGGTAGATATAGAACCGAAGGAGGATGGCACCATTGATAAAGGAAAAAATCAACCCTCCCACACTCAGAACCTGAAGAAACCTAGAAAAATCGGCAACAAAGATAATGATAGGGGAGAGAAAGATGAATAGTAATGAAGAAAAAATATCAGCCTTACAATTGGGACTACTAATAATTGTTACTGTAATAGGGGTAGGGATATTAACCCTTCCTAGGACTGTAACAGAAATTGCTGATACAGATGGTTGGTTGCTTATTATTATAGGGGGAGCATTGGTCATAGTATTGGCATTAATTATAAATAGTCTTGGGAATATGTTTCCTGATAAAACCATCATAGAATATAGTCAGGAATTAGTAGGACGCCCTTTATCCTATTTGATTGGCAGTATCTTAATTATCTACTTTACTTTAATAGCAGCTTATTCAGTAAGAATTTTTGGGGAAGTTTTAAAGATGTACCTACTTCCCAAAACACCTATAGAGATAATAATCATTACATTTTTAATTACTATTATATATCTAGTAAGAAATAATTTAGAAGGGATAGCACGGTTTTACGAGATTATAATATTGATTATGTTTGTTCCTTATTTTCTGGCTCTTTCTGCGGGGACATGGGAATTGGATTATTCAAACTTACTGCCAGTTTTTCAGTTATCACCTAAGGTAATTTTAGGGGGAGTTCTCCAAGTGGTATTTTCTTTTAGTGGCTTTGAAGTACTCTATCTTTTTATTCCCTTTGTTTCTGACAAGCAGAATATTAAAAAGACCCTAATAATTGTAATATCTATTATAACTATTATTTATCTTATAACTTCTTTAATTGTGTTAGCCAGTTTTGGTTCCAGACAAACCAAAGCTTTATTGTGGCCGTTAATGGCATATATCAAATCTATAGAGGTTCCTGGTGCCTTTATTGAGCAACTAGAGGGGATTATTATGACTATTTGGGTGTTATTTATATTTACTACCATTTCTACCCTTTATTTTTCTTCCACATTCATGGCAAGTAGGCTTATAAAGGTTAGGGAACATAAAATCTTTTCCACCTTTTTATTGCCATTAGTTTATATTATTGCTCTTCAGCCAGAAAATGTGCCGGATTTATATTGGCGACTAGATATTCTTTCTATATATGTAGGAACTATTGTAATAGTTATTATACCAATAATTTTATTAATATTAGCTAAAGTTCTAAAAAAAGGTGTGAAGACAAATGTTTAAGAAAAAGTTTTTTTTAATATTTTTTATAATTTCCTTATTTTTCATATCTGGATGCTGGGATATGATTGATATAGAAAGAAGACTTTTTGTTGTGGGGGTAGGGATAGATAAGCCCAGCCAGGAGGAGATAGAAAGACAGAGAAAAGTACTGGAAGAACCTGAAAATTTTACTCCCCGATATCTTATTACTTATCTTAGTCCAGTTCCTAGTGCAAAAATAGAGGCAGGTGGAGGAGAGGGTTCTTATTTTACAAAGAGTACAACAGCAATAACCTTAGATGCGGGGGTTAGACAAATATCCACTAGAATAGATAAGAGGCTATTTTTTGGTCATTCAAAGCTAGTATTATTTGGGGAAGATATTTTGAAAGATAAGAATATTGTATTGGAAATGATAGACTATTTACAAAGAAATCAGGATTATAATTGGCATATCTTAGTGGGTGTGGTAGAGGGGAAAGCCCAGGATGTCCTTAATATAGAGCCTAAGGGGGCAAAGGGTATAGTACCTTATATCACTGGTATTATGGAAAGTAGACAGGAAACCTCTAGAGTAGCAGATGTAACCTTAAAACAATTTATTGTAAACCTAGGACATGAGGGTATTGTTGCTTTACCCAGACTGGTAGTAGCCCCTGATGAGGTGAAAGTTGAGGGGGTTGCTATCATAAAGGATTTTAAATTATTAGGTTATCTTAGTGGGTTGGAGGGACGTTCTTTAATGTTTTTAAAGGGAACTATTGAAGGGGGCAGTGTGGTTATTAAATATCTAAATGAATTTATACCCTTTGCCATTGTACAAGCGGATGTTAAAAAGAAGTTAAAGGTAACAGATGAAGGGCTACAATTAACCTATTCTATTGAAACTGAGGGACAGTTAAATGAAGGTATATACAACAGAGACTTTTCTTCCATTGAAAATATAAGGACCATTGAAAAACTTATAGAGGAAGAGATTGTAAGAGATTGCAATAGAGTAATAAAGAGATTACAAAAGGAATTTAAGGTGGATATTATCTATGGGGATAAATATATAAATCATTTTCATCCAAAGATTTGGAATGAAATAAAGGATAACTATCTAGAAGTTTTTGAGGATATGGATATCAGGGTAGAGGCAGATGTAAAGATAAGGAGAACAGGGATAGTGAAGTAGTTAAAGGTTTAAAATATAAAATATAGTCAATACTTCCAATAACAAGCTAAGTTTTGGAGGTAGAATTATGAAAAGGAGATATCTTTTTATATTAGGTGCTATTCTAATATTGTCTTTGGTAATCGTAAATAACTATTTTCATCTCAATAGGCTGGAGGCAAATACCCGCAGGTCTATGGATTTAATCAATAGGTCTAGGGTGGAGAAACAGGAAGATTTGGCAGAGGATTTAATTAGATTTCATATCTTAGCTAATAGTGATTCTAAAAGGGATCAGGATATAAAGCTTAAGGTAAAGGATAGGGTATTAAGAGAAATTACTCCTAACCTAAGGACATCTAAGAATATTCAGGATACAAGAAATATAATCAAGAATAGTCAAAGGCATATTATAGAAATCGCAAATAAGGTGTTAAAGGAAAATGGTGAAGACTATGGGGCAAAGACAATTTTAGGAAGTTTTTCCTTTCCTGCAAAATATTATGGTAGGTTTAGTCTGCCACCTGGAGAGTATGAGGCTTTTCAGATTGTATTAGGTGAGGGCAAGGGATCAAATTGGTGGTGCGTAATGTTTCCCCCCTTATGTTTTATTAATGTAGAAAGGGAAGAAGAACCCCAGGAGATCCAAGAAGACCCTCCCCAAGGAGTACAGATACGTTGGAAGTTTTTAGAACTAATCAAATCCCTATTTAAAAACCATAGTTAGGAATGGTCCAATGATGGTGGGGCAATGGTAGAAGGATTATTTATAAATAATTGAACAATGGTTGAGCCTGCATTTCTCACCTCCCACCTCTGACCTCCCACTTCTGTTTTTATCCCCTATCCCCTATCCCATATTTCCATATTTCTTTTAAAATTAAGTATAAATTCTCCTATGAATACAAAAAATACTTTTATCTAGAATAGGGAGGGGAATAGTTTTTGAGGAAAAGAATAGCTATCAGCTTAATTTCAATAATATTGCTTTCAGGAATAGGAATATATTTTAATCAGGTGTTTGCCCAGGATGTAATTTATTATGGTAGCAATAGCAACCATGTGCGTCAAGTCCAACAAAGATTAAAGGATTGGGGTTACATGAAGGATGGGGGGGTAGATGGTATTTTTGGTTGGAAAACTGAGGAGGCAGTAAAAAAATTTCAGAGATATCATGGTTTGGTGGCAGATGGCAAAGCGGGAAAACAAACCTTAGATGCCATGGGCCTAGGTCATTTAATTCGGAAAGCCCCTTCCCAAACAACCTATCAACCCAGTAGGGGAATAAGCACCAGGGATGAAACATATATTCTTGCCCAGGTGGTAAATGGTGAGGCCAGGGGGGAACCCTATATAGGTCAGGTAGCAGTAGCAGCCGTTGTGCTAAATAGGGTGCGACATCCCTCCTTTCCAAACACTATTAGTGGAGTTATTTTTCAACCAGGTGCCTTTACAGCTGTTGCAGATGGCCAAATGTTTTTAACTCCTGGGGAAGAATCCTTTAAGGCTGCAAAGGATGCCCTGGCAGGCTGGGACCCTTCTGGAGGTGCCATATATTATTATAATCCAGCAGTGGCAACTAATAGATGGATTTACTCCCGGCCTATCATAAAAACCATTGGAAAACATGTCTTTGCAAAATAGATAGGAGGGGAAAACATGTGGGAAAGAAGAAAGATTATTATATGGATTTTAGTTATAGCCTTTGGGTTGGCAGGTGTCTGGGGATATAGCCAATATAATGAAAAAAACAACTATAGAACATTTTTAGAAAATCAATACTTAAATGAGTTTTATTCATTGTTAAATTCGGTAGAGGATATTGAAGCATTGTTGGCAAAGTCCATGGTGACCCAATCAGGGGAGCAGCAGTCTTTATTGCTTACTGAAACCTGGAAAAATGCAAACCTAGCCCAAAATAATTTAAGTAGGCTGCCTATAAGCCATTTAGCATTAAATGAGACATCTAAATTCTTAAGTCAGCTGGGGGATTTTACTTATGCCGTTGGGAAACAGACCATTAATAATAAGGATATTAGCAATAAACAATGGGAGGATTTAGAAAGGCTCCATAATAATAGCTCTTACCTAGTAAGAAACTTACAAAAACTACATCAGGATATGATACAAAATGGGGGAATAACTTTTGGTGATATTAAGAGAAAGGGAAGATTTGCCCTTAGAAGGGTATCGGATAATATTATTGAAGACAGTTTTACTAGGGTAGAGAAGGAAATGACCACCTATCCAAAACTAATCTATGACGGCCCCTTTTCCTCCCATCTTTCTGACTTAGCACCTAAGGGCCTTAAGGGAAAGTCAATAACAAGAAATGAAGGGGAAAAATCTATTATTGCCTTTTTAGGTTCTGATAGGGTGGGAGAAATAAATCAATTAAGTCGTGGGGAAGGGGTGGTAAACACCTATGGATATGAGGTGGTACCCTATGGAGAAACTGGTGACAGAAGGGTGTATATTGAGGTCAGTAGAAAGGGGGGCCATGTTGTCTGGATGATGGATAGCAAGGTGGTGGAGAATGTTGCTCTGAGTATGCCTAAGGCCTTGGAGAGGGCTAAAGACTTTTTAAAAGAGAAGGGTTTTTCCAATATGAAAGCCTCCTATTCTGAAAAGTATAATGGTGTTGCCGTATTTAATTTTGCCTATGAACAGGAGGGGGTGCTAATATATCCAGACCTTATTAAAGTACAGGTAGCTTTAGATAATGGTGAAATTGTGGGATTTGAGGCTCAGGGATATTATGTGGCTCATGAAAAAAGAAAAATTCCCAAGGCAGAATTCAGTATAGAAGAAGCCCGGTCAATGGTCAGCAATAGATTAAAGATATTTAAAGAGAGGTTGGCAATAATTCCTACAGAAACAAAGGAAGAGGTGCTCTGCTATGAATTCAAAGGAGATTTCCAAGGGGATACCTTTATAGTTTATATAAATGCTAAAACAGGTAAGGAACAACAAATTCTTAAGGTGATAGAAACCAATACCGGAGATTTAACTATGTAAGGAGTAGCTTTGGCTACTCTTTTATAATTTACTATGGTAAAATAATTACTAATAAGTGATGTACAATATACATATTATAGACTATAAAGCCAATATGGAAGGGGTTTCTTAAAATGAGCAAAAAGCTAGTAGTTGGTGTAATCTTTGGAGGTCAGTCTGGTGAACATGAGGTCTCCCTTATGTCATCTTATAATGTTATTAAAGCAATGGATAAAGAAAGATATGATGTGGTCACAATTGGAATTACAAAAGAAGGGAAATGGATGATTTATAATGGGGATGTGGAAAAGATTCGAAATGGTCAATGGGAAAGGGAAAAAGTACATTTAATAGAAGATTTCGCTATTAATCATCCAATTCTTAATAGTATAGATGTGGTATTTCCTGTATTACATGGTCCTCGGGGAGAGGATGGGACTATACAAGGTCTATTTGAATTGGCAAATATCCCCTATGTAGGATGTGGAGTTTTAGCTTCTGCCATTGGAATGGATAAGATCTATACTAAAACCCTATATGAAAAGGTGGGTTTACCCCAAGGAAAATACCTACTGATAATGAGAAAGGACTGGAAAGACAATCAGGAAAAATCCATAGAAGAAATCGAAGAGAAGTTAAGCTATCCTATTTTTATAAAACCTGCAAATATGGGTTCTAGTGTGGGTATCACTAAGGCACATAATAGGGAAGACCTTATTAGAGGAATGAATGAAGCTGCTCTTTATGATAGGAAGTTATTGTTGGAGGAAAACATAGATTGTAGGGAGATAGAATGTGCCGTCTTAGGGAATGATGAACCAGAGGCTTCAGTATTAGGTGAAATCATACCTTCTAATGAATTCTATGACTACCATGCAAAGTACTTAGATGATGGGGCATCCTCCTTAATAATTCCTGCTCCACTAGATGATAAGACCAGCCAAACTATTCGCCAACTGGCCATTAAGGCATTTAAGGCAATAGATGGAAGTGGATTGGCCCGATTGGATTTCTTTGTAGAAAAGAATACAGGAGAAATCTATATTAATGAAATAAATACCATGCCTGGTTTTACAAATATCTCTATGTATCCAAAACTTTGGGAATATAGCGGCCTTCCCTATAACAAATTAATTGACCGATTAATAGAATTGGCCTTGGAAAGATTTAAAGAAAAAAATTAAGAAGAAAAACTAGGAGGAATTATGGCATATAAATTAAGTCATATTACAGGTAATAGCTATGCCTTTGAGGGAGCAGTAAATATTGGAATGTATCATAGGGGTAATGGGAAGTGTACCCTAATAGATACTGGGATAGATGATGATGGGGGAAAGAGGATTATTAACCTTCTTAAGGTAGAGAAGTTAGAGATAGATAGTATTATAAACACCCACTCTCATGCTGATCATATAGGAGGAAATTCTATAATCCAAAAAAGACTAAATTGTGATATATATGCCACTAAAATAGAAGGTGCTATAATAGAAAACCCTATTATAGAACCCCTTTACTTATTTAGCTCTACCCCTCCAAACTTTTTAAAGAATAAGTTTTTAATGGCAAAATCCTCTAAGGTTACTAAGATTATAGAGGAGGATTTTTTAGATATAGAGGGAACAAAATTTGAAATAGTCCATTTACCCGGCCATAGTCTGGACCATATAGGGGTGGTTAGTCCAGATGGAGTTTTTTATACGGGAGATGCGTATCTTTCAAAGGATATTTTAGAAAAACATGGATTTCCTTTCTATCAGGATATAGGTGGAGCCCTAAAATCCCTGGATTACTTATTAGATGTTAAGTATCCCTTTTATCTCCCCTCCCATGGCATTTTAGAAAATAATATAGAGGAATTAATTAAAACAAATAAAAGGACAATTGTAGAAATCATTGATTTTATTTTAGAGGAACTATCCCAGCCTAGATCAACTGAAGAATTAAGCCAAGGAATATTTCACAGATATAAGATTAATCAAACCCCCAGTCAATACTATTTAACCTGGGCTACCCTCTCTGCTTATCTAGCTTATTTAAATAATAGGGGAGATATAGAGATAAAATTTTATGACAATCAATTAAAGTGGGAAGTTAAGGATAGTTGAATAATGGTTTAACGATGGTTAGCAGTGATTTTGTAGGGAAGAAAAGCACAACGACGAGGACGCCGTTCCCTACACTGGGCTGACAGGGTTTTCAGCCCCTACACCTTTTACCTCTCATTTAGTACGGGAGGGGCAGAGCCACTCCTGTACTAACGCTGATTCTGTCCAATATCCCATATCCCTTATTCCTTATATTTAAAATAATAGTTGCTTATTTATTTTTTTATGTTTAAAATATAGAAGATAATAATTAAGGAATTAACAGGAGTGAAATATAATGAAGAAGAAGGTTTGGCTCAGCATTAAGGGGCAGCAATTTATAGACGATGAAAAACCGGAAATTATAGAATTGTTAACAGAAGGAGAATTATATAATAAAAATAAAAGTAATTATCTTCTATATAAAGAAAGTGAAGTATCAGGTATGGAAGGCACCACCACTACTGTAAAGATAGAGGAAGACCATGTGTCTATAATAAGATTAGGTACCACCAATTCCCATTTAGTGTTTAAAAAAGGAAGAAGGGAATATAATAGTTATGAAACACCCTATGGACAATTACTTTTAAGCATTTTCACCAAGGATGTGGAAATAAAATATAACCAAGATAAAGAGCCTGTTTCTATACATTTAGATTATCAACTAGATATCGATGGGGGTTATGGAACAAAAAACACCTTAGAAATCCAGGTAAAGCAGTGAACTAAGGAGGAAACACTATGAACAATGTAATGAATACCATAGAAAAAAACATACTATCATCTATTAAAGATTCTCTACTAAAGGCCAAAGAATTAGGAGAAATTGAATATGATGAAATACCAGATTTTATACTTGAAGTTCCCAGGGAAAAGGACCATGGAGATTTTGCAACTAATATTGCAATGCAGTTAACAAAACAGGCTAAAAAAAATCCTAGATTAATTGCCCAGTCCATTATTGACCATTTGGATACCCAGGGGACCTTTATTGAAAAGGTGGAAATTGCAGGGCCAGGGTTTATAAATTTTAAATTAGATAATAGCTGGTTATATGATGTTTTAAAAGATATAAGTATTAAAAAAGAGAAATACGGGGCCATTGATTTAGGAAAGGGTAAAAGAATAAACTTAGAATTTGTAAGTGCCAACCCTACTGGACCTATGCATATGGGTAATGGTAGAGGTGGAGCTTTAGGAGATTCCCTAGCAGCAATTTTAGAAATGGCAGGATATAATGTTACCAGAGAATTTTATATCAACGATGCGGGCAATCAAATAGAGAAATTTGGACAATCCTTAGAGGCAAGATACCTACAGCTATTTGGAAGGGAAGGCCAGGTGCCAGAAGGAGGATATGAAGGGGAAGATATTACCCAACATGCAAAGAAGTTTATTGAAATACATGGGGATTCCTACCTTGATGTGGATGCCCATACTCGTAGAAAAGCCCTTATTGATTATGCTTTAGAAAAAAATATAAACCAATTGAAGAAGGATTTAAAAGATTATGGAATAAATTTCGATGTTTGGTTTCCTGAACATAAACTTCATGATTCTGCCCTTGGTGAGGCAATGGAGTTACTAAATAAAAGAGGACAAATCTATGAAAAAGATGGGGCCATCTGGTTTAAGGCTTCAGATTTTGGAGCAGAAAAGGATGAGGTATTAATTCGAAACAATGGTTTTCCCACTTATTTTGCAGTGGATATTGCCTATCATATTAATAAATTAAAGACTCGAAATTTTGATTTAGCCATTAATATATGGGGGGCAGATCACCATGGCCATGTGGCAAGACTTAAGGGGGCTATGGATGCTGTTGGCATTGATTCCTCTAGACTAGAGGTAATAATAATGCAATTGGTCAGGCTCTTTAGAAATGGAGAGATTGCCAGGATGTCTAAGAGAAAGGGAAAGTCAATTACCCTATCGGACCTGGTAGAAGAGGTGGGAAGGGATGCAGCCCGTTTTTTCTTTAATATGAGGTCCTCTGACAGCCATTTAGATTTTGATTTAGACTTGGCCATTAAACAATCCAACGAGAACCCAGTTTTTTATGTCCAATATGCCCATGCAAGAATATGTAGTATACTGCGACAAATGGAGGAGGCGGGTCTTTCAGCGGAAGATATTAATCAAGCAAATCCATCTTTGCTAAAGGAAGAGCAGGAACTGGATTTAATGCGTAAATTGGCAGAATTACCGGGGGAAATAGAAATAGCGGCTCGCAATTTAGAACCTAGCCGAATAACAAGGTATGTTTTAGATGTGGCTTCCCTTTTACACAGCTTTTATAATGCCTGTAGAGTAAAGGTAGAAGATAGAGAATTGATGAAGGCTCGACTATTGTTGATTTCTTCTACTAGGCAAGTAATATATAATGTATTGAAGATTTTAGGAATTAGTGCACCTGAGAAGATGTAACTTTAAGATGGATGTAGAAATTATAGCCTATCGCCCATAGAATTAATGGAGTGGTAGGCTTTATTGCCTATAAAATATCTTATCAAAAATTATGTAAAGTTTTTACAAAAAAAATATTCTATTTTTAAAAGGTATATGATATAATCATATCTAAACTTTAAAGAAAAATTTTTGTATTTCTTAACCTTTCTATATTTATACCAGTGGGGTGGGTATAGTCAGAAAAACCGAAATACAAATTTTTTGTCGAAACCGACAACTTGTAGTCGAAATTGAGTTGCTAGAATTGAGATTTATTTAATTGTAATAAAGAAAAGGAGGGATATTATTGAGGGATTATAAGGAAATATCTTTATGGAAGGATGTTACACCTGATCAATGGAATGATTGGAAATGGCAGGAAAGAAATAGAATTACCACCATAGAACAATTAGGGAAAATAATTAAGTTAACTCCCCAGGAAGAAACAGGTATTGAGGAATGTTTAAAATTTCTGCGGATGGCTATTACTCCTTATTATGCCAGCTTAATAGATGCTGATGATCCTGAAGATCCCATCCGTAAACAAGCAGTACCCACATCATTAGAATTAATAAAGGGGAAGGCCGATCTTGAAGACCCTCTTTTTGAAGACGAGGATTCACCGGTTAGGGGGATTATCCATAGATATCCGGATAGATTACTTTTTCTAATCACTGATCAATGCTCCATGTACTGTCGCCATTGTACTCGTAGGCGATTTGCAGGACAGAGGGATGCTTTTATTGGAATGGAATTAATTGAAAAGGGTTTAGATTATATTCGGAATACACCAAAGGTAAGGGATGTATTATTATCTGGTGGAGATGCACTAATGGTCTCCAATGATAAGTTAGAATATATTATAAAAAACTTAAATGCTATACCCCATGTGGAGGTTATCAGAATTGGAACTAGGGTGCCAGTAGTTTTACCTCAAAGAATTACTCCAGACTTAGTAAATATGTTAAAGGGCTACCATCCTATATGGATAAATACCCATTTTAACCATGTTAATGAGATAACACCTGAGTCCAAAGAGGCTTGTAGAATTTTGGCAGATGCTGGTATTCCCTTAGGAAATCAGACTGTACTCTTAAGGGGCATTAATGATTGTGTTCATAAAATGAAAAGATTGGTCCATGAATTAGTAAAAATCCGAGTTCGACCATATTATTTATATCAATGTGACCTTTCCTTAGGTATTGAACATTTCAGGACTTCCATTGGCAAAGGAATAGAGATTATGGAAGGACTAATTGGACATACTTCCGGTTTTGCAATACCTAATTATATTATAGATGCACCAGGAGGGGGCGGAAAGGTTCCCGTTATGCCCCAATATATTATTTCCCGAACTGACCATAAGATTGTTATAAGAAATTTTGAAGGTAATGTATCAGTCTATACAGAACCAAAATATATTCAAGAGGAATGTAATTGTCCAGATTGTCAGGGTACCAAACTTGAAGGAATAGCTCAGCTATTACAGGATAATGAAAATAAAATTACCCTTGAAAATGAGTAATATTTATTAATAATGGAATAAATCATAATACTATCGCAAAACCTATTAAAATATGGTAAAATACAATTAAACAAATTTGTCCTGCTTGGACTAAATTGTCCCGCTTATTATTTTTTCTCCATTAATTCGGGGACAAATAAAATACACAAGAAATAGGAGGTAGGTTATGAGCTTATCAGGTAAGGTAGTTATTGCCCAGGGTGGTGGCCCAACTCATGTTATAAACCAATCCCTAGTTGGTGCAGTATTAGAATCAAGAAAATTTCCACAGGTTACAAAGGTTTATGGGGCATTAAATGGAGTAGAGGGAATAGTAAATGAAAACTTTATAGATCTAAGTCAAGAAACTTCCGAAAACTTAGAAGCTATAGCCAGAACACCGGCTGCCGCCTTACTTTCCACAAGGGTAAAGCCAGATGAGGCATATTGTGCGGAGATATTTAAGGTGCTAAAGGCCCATGATGTTCGATACTTCTTTTTTATAGGAGGAAATGATTCCTCAGATACTGTAAGAATAGTAAAAGACTATGCTCAAAAAGCAAACTATGATTTTAGGGCGGTACATATTCCTAAGACCATAGACAATGATTTGGTACTAAATGACCATACACCTGGCTATGGCTCTGCTGCAAGATTTGTTGCCCAAGCCTTTATGGGGGCTAATTTAGATAATAGGTCCTTTGGAGGTATATATATTGGGGTTGTTATGGGTAGACATGCTGGTTTTCTAACAGCCGCAGCAGCAGCTGGTAGGGTTTACCCAGAGGATGGTCCCCATTTAGTATATGTACCAGAAAGGGCATTTAGCATTGAAAAATTTTTGGAGGATGTAAAGGAAGTATATGATAGATACGGAAGATGTGTGATTGCAGTGTCCGAAGGGGTACAAGATGAGAAGGGAGTAGCTATTGCCACTAAATTGGTGGAAAATGTAGAAAAGGATGCCCATGGTAATGTCCACTTAGGAGGAGGAGCTTTAGGGGAATTATTAGCTGAGGAAATCAAAAAGAATCTTAATATTAAAAGGGTAAGGTCAGATACCTTTGGATACTTACAACGTTCCTTTGCTGGGAATGTTTCTGATGTGGACCAAAGGGAGGCCAGAGAAGTAGGGGAAAAGGCAGTCCAATTTGCCCTATGGGCCAACTTAGATGGTTCAGTGACCATAAAACGAGTTGGTAATTATGCAGTAGATTATGTATTAGAAGATGTACGGGATATTGGAGGGAAGACTAGACTTATGCCGGATGAATTTATTAATAGTGCTGGCAACAATGTTACTGATGAGTTTTACTATTATGTAAAGCCATTGTTAGGGTCAGATTTTCCAACAGTCAGTAGATTAAGGGCGCCACTGGTAACAAAGATATTAAAAAAATAAAGAAAAGATATATTAATTATTAAAATATACAGGGATAGAACTATTACCATAAAAAATGTAATAGACTTCCCTGTTTTTTAATTAAATATAAGATAAGGGAGAAGCTTTGGTGAATAAAGGGTCTAAAAAGATTTAAAAAGCATATATAATAATTAAGCAATAGGGGCAAGTTCACTATATTACTAAAAGAAGATATATGGTGATAAATTGTGATAAGAAGGATTAAAATATGTTTAAGGAACTAAGAAGAAAAGATAGAATGATGGATAATGAATCAGCCATAGAATTGCTAAGGTCTAGTGAATATGGTGTTCTTTCCACTATGGGAGAAAATGGTTACCCTTATGGAGACTAAATATTTACATCAACTTTGAAGAGTTTAAGGCACAAGTTATAGTTGTGGCAATCAGATCAAACATAAAAAATATAGAATAAATCATTTAAATTTAGGAACTTAGTCTCTATACCTATATGGAATATAAGTTTTTACATGCAGTAAAATAACGAACAAAAAGAGCCTGTAAAATATTTTGTGTAAACTGAATTAAACTACTCTTTCTTGTTAATAAGGCTCTTTGTCAATTTTTATCTACCAACACCATTTGACAAAGAGCCTATTTTATTTAGTAAGTGCTTACTTATTTCTAAACGCTTCTCTTGGGTCGCTGTGGTCGTCAACCGTATCTAATTTCATATGCTTTTTACATATATTAGCAAAATGAATTCTCATTTCTTTGTCATCCTTAAATCCAGGATATTTTTTTCTAAAATCATTAATTTCTCTAGGGTGTTTAATCATTAAAAATTCCTTCTTATATTTATCAAACATATTCTCATAACTCCCTATCTATAAACTGATATAACCTTTTATCTTTCTCTTTTAAAAGATCTGGATTCATTACATAAATCCTATAGCCCTCTGTAAAATAATCCCCTAGTTGCTTTGGTTCAATAAGATAACCTGTATTGATATATTTTACCATATCAAAATCATAAATATGACCTTGATATTCACTAACAAACTTCTCAGATTCAATTCGTATAATAGGGTCTACAAAAGTAACATTATCATAAAATATATCTCCCAAACTTTTGTCTTTTAAAATATCCTCAACTATATTTTTAAAATCTTCTCTTTCGTATAAATCTAACTTAGTCTCAATGGCATGCCCTACCTCATGAATGACTTCTCCAGGTTCAGGATTTTCAAGTATATGCATTATTCCTTTCTTTCTATCATATCTTGAATTTCCCTCGGATACAATATTTATTTCTTTAACAGAACTTCTAATTTATCCCTATGCTCAATAGGTATAAGGTTTAGGTCATCTTGTATGGCATGAACTGTATTTCTATTAGATTTATCTGCATTGCTAATTCTTAAGAACTCAGGAGTATCAATTTTGCTTGTACTCCCGTGAACCTTTTCTCTCCTATATGCTCTTCTTAGCTGGGGGTTATCCCCTAAATGCTTTCTCATATTAGCCTGTATCTGTCTTAATTTGCCTTTCTCTGTCTTAAGATTCTCTTTATCAATAGTACCTTCAACCACCCTTTTCTGATTTCTTATAGCCCTCTCCAATGCTCTTTGTTTTTGTTCTTGTTCGTAATTCTTTAAAGCTTCCTTTGGGTTGGGCACTTTGGGTAATGTGGTAATGCCTGGGAAGTAGGTGCTTAAGTTGTGCCGGCAATTTGGCTTTAATTGGACTATCTCATCATACTTGTGTATGCGGTGCGCTTCGACTGGTACGTCTCCAGCCTACCCTACTCACTAAAAAAGAGCCTTATTTAGGCTCTTGATTGCTTTCGATAGTCTGTTGTATTTGTCAACCGAAAACTGTACCATATTTTAATTGAAAACTGGGCCAATTGGCAAAAAAATTAATTGGTTCTATTTAACCACTCCTTGGTTTCTTTTATTCTGTAGGAATCCCCATTCATATTAATTACATAAGATTTATGGGTCATCCTATCTATTAGTGCAGCTGTAAGTATTGCGTCATTAAATATTTCATTCCACCTATCAAAAGATAGGTTGGTAGTTATTATTGTAGATTTCCTTTCTGCCCTTAAGGAGAGAAAGGTAAATAGTAATTCGCTTCCCTCTCTATCAAATGAAATATAACCGAGTTCATCTAAGATTATTAGATCATATTTCTCGAACCTTTTTTCAAAGGTATATAGCTTTTTATCATTCCTCGTTTCTTTAAGTTCATTTATTAATGAAGCAACTGTTGTAAAAAATACCTTGTAGCCTTTATTACATGCATCTATACCAAGCCCTATTGATAAATGGGTTTTCCCTGTACCTGGGTTTCCTGCTAGGATTATATTTTGACCTTCTTCTATAAAGTTTAGAGTTCTAAGTTCCTTAAATTTATTCCTTGCTTCCTCAGGAAGGTAATCTATCTTGAGGTCTTCTGTATACTTTTTATATGGAAAACGAGCATTTCTAATTCTATTTTTTCTTCCATTTTCCTTTCTCATATCATAAGCTTCTATAAATATATCTCTTAAAAGCTCTTCGTAGGACTGGTTTAGCTTATATGCTTCTTCTATTTTCATTCTTAGACCCTGATTTACACCCGGGATCTTAAGTTCTGCAATGTACCCTTTTATCTCATTTATTGTTTCATTCAATTTTTATACCCCCCACCGAGTTTAGTTTAAACATATTATTTAATAAGGCTATTTGCTCTAAAGATGCTTTTTGTATGGACAAATCCTTTCCCTCTAGGGGTTCTTTAACAGTAGGAGTATTTGGATAGGCTATACTAGATAGGACAGTTTTTCTCCGAACATGGTATAATGATTATAGGAGGAGAAAATCATGTCAAAAAGATATTATGAAGAAAACTTTAAAAAATAAATAGTAGAAATTTACAATCAAGGAAATCATACCTATAGGGAATTAAGTGAGCAATATGATATAGCTCCATCACCTGTAAGAATATAAAATCCAGTTCCAGAATTTTCTACATCCAATACTGCACTTGGAGCCTTTAGATCCATACCGATACCTTCAATTATCCACTCATTATCATTAGAACAATCAATTTTTGCCCCTAAAGTTCTACAACAGTCGATAATGGAGTAGCTGTCAATACCAGGTATGGGATTGTAGATTCTACTCTCTCCCTTTGCTAAAGAAGCTAAGATAATTCCTCTTGCAGTTCCTGACTTAGAACCAGGAATACGCACATTGCCCTGTAGAGTTTTGGTTGGTTTAATTAAATACATCATAACAAAATGCCCTCCTAAGAATTCTATTTTTTCTTATCAATATAATCCTATATCAATCGTTTACATTATGTAAAATACAAATATATTATAGGATATATAAGCATTAATTATAAGTAGTATACAATTGTTAATGAAAATTGAATTTGTCAGTCGAGCACCTTAACAGCACTCAAACATACAAATTCAATGTCTAAGTAACTTTTTTCTTAAATTATGCTGTAACAAAACTCTAATATTTAGAGCTAGATTAAATTATGTCAAAAGTCATTTACAAAGAAACTATCTCTTATGGCTCAATATTTTTATGTTCCAAATAAACAATAGCCCTGCCTAATCTATGCTCCTTTACCTGGGTTACCTTTATATGCATACCCATTACCTCTAATTCAGGGGTACTGCCATCTTCTGGAATAGACCCTAATAGTCCAAATACAAAACCTCCAAAGGTGTCATAATCCTCATCAGGAAGAGCCACCTCCAAGTGTTCAGCCACCATTTTTAGTGGCGCTGTTCCCTGTATTTTCCAAGTTCTAGAATCTATTCGTTCAATAGGTGGAGGTTCTGCTGGTACTGAGTCATCATCATCTAGGTCTCCTACAATCTCTTCCAATAAATCGCTCATGGTAATAATACCGTTCATCCCACCATATTCATCTAAGACAATGGCAAAGTGATTACGTTTTTTCTTCATATTGTGGAAAAGAACATCAGTACGGACTGTTTCCGGTACAAGATAAGGGGGCTTTACTGCATTTTTTAAAATATTTTCCCTACTCTTATCCTTCATTCGGAAATAATCTTTGGTATTTAATACTCCTACTATATTATCGGTACTCTCATCACATATAGGATAGTAGGTATGTCTACTTTCATGAATGGTTTTTTCCCATTGTTCCTCAGTTTCATCTAACCATAATAGGGAAACTTCCGTTCTATGGGTCATAACATCCTCCGCATCCTTATTATCAAATTCAAAGATATTATGAATCATTTCCTTTTCACTTAGGTTTATAGAACCCTTTTCACTTCCCACATCCACCATCATACGAATTTCTTCTTCGGTGACTTCTTCAGGACTAAGATTAGGGTCATATCCTAATAATCTTAATAGTCCATTACTGGATTTAATAAGCAACCATACAATAGGATTAATAATCTTGGAAAGGAAGTTTATTAGACCTGATAGATTAAGGGCAATTTTTTCTGCATTTCTCATAGCAATTTGCTTTGGCACCAATTCCCCAAAGATTAGAGTAAAATAAGATAGAATCAAGGTTATTATTACTACTATTATTGTATTTAGGGTGGCGGGAGCAATATTAAATCCCATACCAATAATCCAATTTACTATTAGGTCGGAAAAATTATCTGCGGCAAAGGCACTTCCAAGAAAGCCAGCTAGAGTGATGCCTACCTGGATAGTAGCAAGAAATTTAGCTGGTTGGTCTGTTAGTTCAGTAAGGCGCCGGGCCCGTTTATCTCCAGATTTGCTAAGGAGGGCAAGCTTGCTATCATTTATAGAGATAATGGATATTTCTGCACTGGCAAAAATAGCATTTATTAAAATAAGAAATAATTGCAAAAGAAGGGGTAAAAGTATAGAACTAGGGAACAAGGGAATAACCTCCTAAAAGTATTTTAAACACCAAAAAAAGACATATAAAAAAGGCTTGAATAAACCGAGCTATATGTCCCATTGATTTGTTATTTTTATAAAATTGTTCCGTATAGGGTAAATCCTCCACTTGGACTAAACACTCCTTATATATAGAAAAACCCTTAAATTCTTTATAAAAGAAATAAATAAGAATCTTTCTTAGAAAAATATTACCATACAAATATACTTTAGTCAATAAAACTACTTATATTTTACCCCTATTATTTCATTCTTATTTACTGATATTATCAATATAAACTTTTAATGAATTGAAAACTTTTTTATTATTGAATAGGTATATATAGTAGAAGGGTAAATTATTATAAAGTAAAGCAGGATAATACATACATAAAAAGGATTATTGTCTCCTTTTACTAAAAAGAATTTTACATTATAATTGGTGATATTAACTTAGGAGGTGACAAAATGGAACAAAAGCTTATAAAAGAGATAAAAAAAGGAGACCATAAAGCCTTTACAACTTTATATAACAAATATGCTGAATACGCCTTAAGAGTTGCAATTGCTGTAACAAAAAATAATGCTAATGGTGCAGATGCTGTCCAAGAAACATTTATCCGAGTATATAGAAATATTTCTAAATTTGATACCAGCAAGAATTTTAAACCATGGTTTTATAAGATTTTAATAAATGAATGTAGAAGGATAATGTATTTTTCTACAGATGCCGTAACTATAGATGAGAAAATAATCAATAATAAACAATTTTCCAAAGAGGACTTTTATCCATTTCAGGAATATGAAGGACTATATAAGGCTATTCAAAATCTTGATGAAATAAATAGGGTGCCTATTATACTAAAGTATTTACAGGATTTTAGTGAAAAGGAAGTAAGTGAAATATTGGATTTAAATATTAATACTGTAAAATCTCGCCTATATAAGGGAAGGCAAAAATTAAAAAATATTTTAAATAATGGGGAGGGGATAAGCAATGACTAAGAATTTAGAAGACCAAATAAAAAAAGCTCTTATAGAAGGGACTGATTCAGCACCTGGGTTAAAGGATGATGTTTGGCAAGGGATAGAAAATGAATTAAATAAAGAAAAGGCGGGTATTAGAATGACTAGGAGAAAAAGTAATAGGCCCTCCCTCTTAAGGTTTGCGGCTATTGCAGCAGTATTTGTATTTTTACTTCTTACTACCACCCAATATGGTCAGGCAGCAATAAATAAGATAAAAATATTACTAGACCCTCAAAAGAAAATTACCGAACAAATAGAAGGGGACCAGGAGGAAAAGGACTATACTCTTAAAGAAGGGCAAATGGGATATGTAATCTATATCGATGAAACCATGTATACCAAGGAAATTGAAAAGGGTAAGGACAGGATAGTACCCATTAATAAGGCGGAAAACTTGCCAGAAATGTTTATTGAAATTAACCAGGTAGGGAATAAGACACCAGAAGTATTAGCAATTGAATTGGAAAGCACATTAAAGGATGAATTTAAGAGATTTAAAAATTATGGAAATATAGAGGACCCCTTAAAGGCTATCCACTTATTTGGGGCTAGTGGACAAAAACATGATGATATATATGTTAATTATTATTTGGTAGACAATACCAAGGGTGGAAGCTTTATAATAAAGAGTCAATATACAGTGGAGGCAGCAGAAGGGCATGGGGCAAGATTTTATCATATGTTAAGGGAGTTTAAGGTTTTAGCTCCAGAAGATATAAAAGAAATAGGATAAAGATAAAAGGATAGTGGGACAAAATCCCACTATTTTTTGACACCTATTGCCAGAAAATATATACTGAAAATATATATATTTAATGTCAAATATTTGGAAAATATATAGTAAGTAAGAGGATAGGTAGGTAAATACTATGATTATCATTATGCAAGCACAGGCATCAGAAAGGGAAATAGATAAAATAAAGGATAGTATAATTAGTCTTGGGTGTGAAGTTAATGAATACCAAAATCAAAACCATAGGATACTAGGCCTTTTAGGTGATACCAGCAAGATTAATATAGATTTATTAAAGGGCAATAGAAGCATTGATAAGATAGTCTATGTTAATGAACCCTATAAAAAGGTTAATAGACTTTTCCACCCAGAGGATACTATTATTAAAGTCCTAGATAAAACCATAGGTAAGGACCATATTGCAATAATTGCTGGCCCCTGTTCAGTGGAAAGTGAAGAACAGATTTTAGAGATAGGGAAAGAAGTAAAGGATGCAGGGGCAAGCTTTTTAAGGGGAGGAGCCTTTAAGCCCAGAACATCACCTTATAGTTTTCAAGGAATTGGAGATTCAGCTTTAGACTATTTAAAAAAAGCTAGGGATATTATCGGTTTACCCATAGTAAGTGAATTAATGTCTGTTCATATGTTGGACAGGTTTGTTGAAGATGTGGATATAATCCAAGTGGGAACTAGAAATATGCAAAACTATGACCTCCTTAAAGAATTAGGAAGAATAGATAAACCTATCTTATTAAAGAGAGGTCTTTCTGCAACAATAGAAGAATTTCTTATGGCCGCAGAATATATAATGTTGGGGGGAAATGAAAATATCATTTTATGTGAAAGGGGTATAAGGACCTTTGAAAATTATACCCGAAATACATTGGATTTAAGTGCCATACCTATAATAAAAAAGAAAAGTCATCTCCCAATAATTGTAGACCCTAGTCATGCCACTGGATTATGGTGGCTGGTGGAGCCTTTAGCCAAGGCGGCCATAGCAGTGGGGGCAGACGGTATAATGATAGAGGTGCATAATAATCCCTCTAAGGCATTATGTGATGGAAACCAATCTATAAAAACTGAAAGATTTGCTAGTCTTATGAAGTCTCTAAAGGAAATTGCAAGAATAGAAAATAGGATATTATAAAAAATGTAGGGAGAATTAAATTTGAAGGAAATAAATATAGATCTTGCTAAGGATAAATATAGTATTTACATAGAAAGAGGGCTAATAGATAACATCTCTTACTTTATAAAGGGTATTAATAGGGGAAAAAAAATAGCCCTTATAATAGATGAGAATGTGGATAATCTCTATGGCTGTAAGATAAGAACCCATCTTATAGATAATGGTTTTTCGGTGAAAACCATCTCTATAAGAGGAGGGGAAGGGAGTAAATCCTTAAGGATATTAGATTCTATATACCGGAAATTATTGGATTTTAATATTACTCGAGGGGACCTTATCATAGTCATGGGGGGAGGAGTGGCAGGGGATGTAGGGGGATTTGCCGCAGCCACATATCTAAGGGGAATGGACTTTATTCACATACCTACCACCCTTTTAGCCCAAATAGATAGTAGTATAGGGGGAAAGGTGGCGGTAAACCTTCCAGAGGGAAAAAACTTAGTAGGAAGTTTTTATCAGCCAAAGGGGGTATTTATAGATCCAAATCTATTGTGCACCTTAGATACCAGAGAATTTAATAATGGAATGGCGGAGGCAATAAAATATGCCTGTATTGCAGATAAAAATCTTTTCCATCAATTACTGATGTTATCAAAAGAAGAAATAGATAGAGAAATAGAGGATATAATTTTTACCTGTTGTAATATCAAAGGTAAAATAGTTATGGAGGATGAAAAAGATAGAGGAAATAGGATGTTATTAAATTTTGGCCATACCATAGGTCATGTTATTGAAAAATATTTTAATTATGAAAAATACACCCATGGAGAGGCAATAGCTATTGGTATGTACAATATTACTTTAAAAAGCGAGATAGCTGGTTATACCAAAGAGGGAATAACCCATCAAATAAAGGAAGTTTTAGAAAAGTTTGGACTACCCTATAGATTGCCAGATATGGATAGGGGAGAAATATTAAAGACCCTAGCATTGGACAAAAAAAGCAAGGGGAATAATATAGATATAATACTGATAAAGGACATTGGAGAAGGAATTATTAAAAATCTATCTAGAAAAATATTTTTCAAAGAATTTTTCCCCCATAAGACAAAATCTGGAGGGGCTATATGAAAGGAATAGAAATCCTACCTACAGTACTAAAAGGAAAGGTGAAAGCACCACCTTCAAAAAGCTTAAGCCATAGGGCAATCATAGCCAGTGGTCTTTGTAATGGATTAAGTAGAATAGAAAATATAATTTTATCCCAGGATATTTTACATACCTGCAATGGTCTTAAAACCTTAGGAATGGATATAGATTTACAAAAAAGCGGGAAAGAAGATAAATACAATCTAAGGATAAGGGGAAATCTAGCCCTAGAGCTTAGGGGGTACACAATAGACTGTGGAGAATCCGGTTCCACCCTACGCTTTCTTCTGCCATTAGCTACCTTAACAGGGAAGGAAATTACCTTTAGGGGACGGGGAAGACTGGTAAAAAGGCCATTAGAACCATATTATAAAATATTTCAAGAACAAAATATATTTTATAAAACTACTAGTGGAGGTCTTCCAATAAGTATAAGGGGAATTCTTAAACCGGGAACATTTAAAATAGCAGGGGATATCAGTTCCCAGTTTATCACTGGTTTACTCTTTGTCCTTCCCACACTTCAGGAGGATTCTAGAATTTATATAGTTGGAAATTTAGAATCTAAGGCTTATATTGATCTAACTATAGATGTATTGAAAGAATTTGGAATAGAGATAGATAACAAGGAATACAAAGAATTTTTTATAAGGGGCAACCAAACCTATCAGCCCATAAACTACATAGTTGAAGGGGATTTCTCTCAATCAGCCTTTTGGCTGGTGGCAGGACTTTTGGGGGGAGAAGTAAAAGCTACTGGCCTAAATATAAATTCCTCCCAGGGAGATAAAAAGATTATAGATCTTATAAAGAGGATGAATGGAGATATTGCCATTGGAAAAGAGGAGATAACTACTAAGGCCTCCCTTACCAAGGGTATAATAATAGACGGTTCCCAATACCCTGATCTGGTGCCTATTTTGGCGGTATTAGGCTCATTAAGTAAAGGGACTACAAAAATTATTAAGGGGAAAAGACTGCGGCTGAAAGAATCTGATCGCTTACAGGCTATTGCTACCCAATTAAATAAATTGGGAGCTAAAGTGATAGAACTAGAAGAAGGACTGATTATAGAAGGGGTAGATAACCTAAAAGGAGGGGTGGTAGATTGCTATAATGACCATAGAATAGCTATGGCCTTGGCTATAGCTTCTATTAAATCTACACAACCCATTATTATAAACAATAAGGATGTGGTCAATAAGTCATATCCAGGGTTTTGGCAAGACTTTACCAGACTAGGGGGGAGAATAAATGAGGGGAATATGGGGTAAAAATATAATACTTTCAATTTTCGGCGAATCCCATGGCAGTGCCATTGGAATAGTTATAGGGGGCCTTCCGCCAGGTTTATCTTTGGATTTTGAACTAATAAACAGGGAATTGGCTAGAAGGGCTCCAGGATGGAATAACCTTACCTCCCAAAGAAGGGAAAGGGATGAAATTGAAATTCTCAGTGGATATTTTAATAATAGGACTACTGGTACACCCCTCTGTGGAATTATAAGAAATAAGGACAGTAAACCTGAAGACTATAAGGAAATAAAAAATCTCATTCGACCGGGCCATGGGGACTATACTGGCCACATTAAATATAAAGGTTTTAATGACTATAGGGGAGGAGGACATTTTTCCGGCAGACTTACTGCACCCATTGTCTTTGGAGGGGCCATAGCAAAACAAATCCTAATGAAGAGGAATATCGCAATAGGCAGCCATATAAAAAGCATCCTAGATATAGAAGATAGGTCTTTTAACAAAATTTCAGTGGAAGAAGAGCTTATTTTAGATTTAGCTGCCAGGCACTTTCCCGTATTAGATGAAGACCAGGGAAGAAAGATGGAAAAAATAATATCCCAGGTAAGAAAGGAAGGGGATTCAGTAGGGGGAACAATAGAAACAGCTATTATTAATGTACCTGTCGGTCTAGGAGAACCCTTCTTTCATTCAGTAGAAAGCAGGCTTTCTCAAATGATGTTTTCCATTCCCTCTGTTAAGGCTATTGAATTTGGGATAGGATTTGATATGGGTAATGCAAAAGGTAGCCAAGTAAAGGATGAGTATATAATTAAGGATGGTAAAATAAAGACTCTAGAAAATCATAATGGGGGCATTGTAGGGGGACTATCTAATGGGATGCCAATAATATTTACTATTGCATTAAAGCCTACCCCTTCAATAGGACTTACTCAAAAAACAGTAAATATAGAGAGTATGGAGGAAGTTGAAATCAATATAAAAGGTCGCCATGACCCTTGTATTTTACCTAGGGCAATTCCAGTGGTAGAAGGGGGGACTGCCCTAGTTATTCTTGATTTATTGATAGAAATGGAGGGTAGGTCATGGATGAACTAACAAAATTAAGGGAAGAAATAGATGAAATAGATAGACATTTGGTGTCACTATTTGAATCCCGAATGGAAATAGCAATTAAAATAGGCCAACTTAAGAAAAAAAATAATCTTCCTATTTTAAACACCTTAAGGGAGCAAGAGGTGATAGAGCTGGCCTTAAATAATTTAAAAAATCCCAGATTTAAAAAACCTTTAGAGGAATTCTTTAAAGGACTATTGAAAGTCAGTAAAGAAATGCAAGTGTAGGGAATTGGGGCTAGTGGTTTGGCAGGTATTGAAAGAAAAACATCAGTATTTTATTGTAGGGAACGAAACCCTCGTCATTTTGGAAACCTTATTTTAAACAGGTTATGGAGGTGTATTATGAAACAGCTTTACGGTTTAATAGGCGAAAGCATAAATTATAGTCTTTCCCCTAAAATTCATTCCTTAATATTTGAAAAACTTAATATTGATGGCCACTATCATACTTTTGAGGTAAAAAAAGAAGACCTGGAAGATGGGATATGTGGTCTTAGTGCCTTGGGTATTAAAGGGGTTAATATAACCATTCCCTATAAGGTAGAAGTGATGAAATACCTCCATGAAATTTCAGAAGAGGGAGAAAAAATTGGTGCCATCAATACGATACTAATAGAAGGAGATAAAAAGCTAGGCTATAATACCGATTATTTTGGATTGGAAAAGACTGTGGAATATTTTAATATACCCATAAGAAATAAAAGGGCCATAATTTTAGGTACAGGGGGAGCAGCTAAGGCGGTATCCCGATTGTTATTGGATAAAGATATAAAAGATATTTCTCTAGTAAGTCGGTATAGGGACTTGGCCACTCCAAAATATCAGGATCTGCGGGTACTATCCTATGAGGATTTAAAAACTATTAAGAATCTAGATCTAATAATAAATTGTACTCCCCTGGGAATGTATCCATATGTAAATGAAACACCGGTAGATAAAGGAGTATTATCAAAGTTTCAATGGGCAATTGACTTAAACTATAATCCTGTAGAGACACTTTTCTTAAAACTTAGCCACCAATTGGGGCTAAAAACAGCCAATGGGTTATTTATGTTGGTAGGTCAGGCTGTAAAAGCACAAGAAATATGGCAGGGCTTATCTATCCCAAGGACATTAATAGAAGATATTTACAAGGAAGTTCTATCTTCTGATTGAAAATATTGGAGAAAGTATATATAATTAATTAGGCTATTTAATCAGGTAAAAGGATAAAGGAGGAGCCAATGAAATTGCTTTATAAGATACCGCCACAGGAACATAATTGTGATTCCCTAAAAAAGATATTAAAAGACCATAGCGAAGTTAAATTTGTATCCCTTATGGGAATTGACCTAGGGGGCAATGCCACAGATGAAAAAATACCTATAAACATATTTATTGATGATATGGAGGACTTTTTAGAATTTGGTATTCAGACAGATGGCTCCAGTGTGGTGCTCCATGAAATTGCCACATTAAATAATGCCAAACTAGATATTATTCCAGATTTAAATGTAAATTGGTTTATAGATTATAATTATGACCTTTTAGATGAGGAGACCAATTTACCTGTGGGCACCCTGATTATCCCATCATTTTTAATCCATGAAAACAAAAGGGTGGGGTCTCGGGCCATTTTAGAGAGGGCTTTTAACTTTTTTAAAAAGTCAGTAATGGAACTATTAAAAATACACCCCCATCTATTGGAGAATGTGGGAATAGATAGCATTGAGGATATCCAGGAAATAGAACTTACCTCTGCAACAGAATTGGAGTTCTGGGTTAAAACTCCTGAAGACCTGGCAAATATAGAAAAATTGCACACTTCCCAGGCCTTAAAGGAACAATATTGGCAGCGAACATCCGGGACAGTACGTACAGCTTTAGAAAAAACCATTATAAAAATGGGAAGGTATGGATTTCAACCGGAAATGGGCCATAAGGAAGTGGGAGGAGTAAGGAGCAAAATTGGCGTAGACGGAAGAACAAACCATGTTATGGAGCAGTTGGAGATTGACTGGAAACATACCAATAAAGCCCTTCAAACAGCTGACAATGAATTGTTTATTAGACGGATTGTGGAGGATACTTTTCATAGGTATGGATTAGAGGTAACCTTTAGGGCAAAGCCTATAGAAGGTGTAGCTGGCAGTGGGAAACATACCCATCTGGGTGTATCCGCTAAGCTAAAAGATGGAAGCTATCGAAATCTTTTTGCCCCTGTGAAGCTGAAGGAGGACTTTTTAAGTATATTAGGGTATGGTGCCTTGATGGGTATATTAAGAAATTATGAGATAATTAATCCCTTTATCAACTCTAGTATAGATGCCTTCAATAGATTAAAACCAGGTTTTGAAGCCCCTGTATGTGTAGTAACATCTTTAGGTCACAGCCCAGAAATTCCTTCTAGAAACCGGTCAGTGCTGGTCTGTTTAGTTAGGGACATATTAAAGCCTATGGCCACAAGGTTAGAAGTCCGTTCCCCTAATCCTTTTTCTAATACATATTTAGTAATTTCCTCCCTCTATCAGACCATGTTAGATGGGATGATAGCAGCTGCAGAAAGTGGAAAGAGTAATAGGGAATTAGAGAGGGAAATTTCAAAAAAAGCTGGAGAAGAGAGCTTTTATCTGGATAAAGATAGGGTATATAGAAGCGAATTAAATGTATTTGAACATTTTACCAAGGAAGAAAGGGATAAGCTGTTTGGGGTTCACCCTGCCACTCCTTGGGAAAACATACAAAATCTAGAGAAGTATAAAGAAAGAATAGCCATACTTTTAAGGGGAAATGTGATGACTAAAGATATTATAAATTCCGTAATTGTCAGTACCATTGATAAGTGGACCAATGAATTAGAAGGTAGGGTTATCTTTGATAATGTACAATTGATTAGGGAATGTAAAGAGCTTCATGGGGAGGATACCGTCACTGACCTAGATAATATCCATTGGAAAAATATAAATAACTTACGAAAAGAACTTATGAAAGATTCTACTAATAACTTATCTATTATAGGAAGGATTAGAAAGGCCCTCCACCAAGGGGATTATCAAAAAGCCTCAGATTTGCATATTTTAATGAATGAGAAGGTAGATGAATTAAGGAATAAATATATTGAATATAAACAAAATCTCTTGGAGGCATAGGCCAGGTTATGGGTGAACAGTTCTTGGATGAACAAATTCACCCTTTGTTTTATTTTGTAGAAAAGCTGTACTTCTTTATTAAATTAAGGATTCATTTTATAATAATTTTTATTTAAATTATTATAAAAGGGTAAGTATTTGTTAAAGATAAGGAAAGTTATCTTTATAAAAATGAGGGGTAGAGAATTTGAAGAAAAAAGTTTTTACTATATTAACTATAATTGGAATATTGGCCTTTATCTATTTAATGAACATTCCCTCAGTTTATTATAATCTAAAGGATTTTACTTCTAACCCGGAAAGAATAAAGGAGTATATTATTAGCTACGGTGCCCTAGGGCCTATTATTATAATTATTATCCAGATTATTCAGGTAGTTATATCCCCTATACCGGGGATGATTACATCCTTAGTGGCAGGAGCCCTTTATGGTGTGTTCTGGGGATTTTTACTTAATATCTTTGGAATATTATTAGGATCCCTTGTGGCCTTTTATTTGGCAAAGACCTTTGGTAAGCCATTAGTAATAAGATTAATAGGTAGGAAATCTTATGAAAAATATAGTAGGCTAGTATCCGAGAAATACAGCATAGGGCTTTTTATATTGTTTATTTTACCCTTTTTTCCTGATGATGCCCTTTGTCTACTGGCAGGAATTTCCGGAATGAATTTCTCCTTATTCTTATTTTTTGTTATAGTGGGCAGGGTGCCAGGATTATTTGTATCCACCCTTGTGGGTAGTGGTATAATAACCCTATCATTACCTATGTGGATAATTCTTGGAATTTTAAGTCTGATAATAATATATTTATCAATCAAGTACAATAAGGATATTGAAAATTATATTCTAAATAAGGTAGAACAGCAAAAGAATAGATATAAAAAGATTATTAAAAAAAGAAGGGAAAAAAAATAAAAAGCAAAGAACTGGTTATTTTTGCTTTAATAAAGAGGAGGATATAAATGGAGAATTTAAAGAAAACCCCACTTTATAATGTACATAAGGAGTTAGGGGGAAAAATCATAGATTTTTCCGGTTGGGCATTGCCTGTCCAATATGAAGGAATAATAAGTGAACACCAGGCTATAAGAAATGCTGTTGGATTATTTGATGTTTCCCATATGGGAGAGATAGAAATCAGTGGAGGGGATGCCGCCTCCTTTGTCCAAAGGCTAATTACTAACGATATCTCCAATCTTATAGATAATCAGATAATCTATTCCCCTATGTGTAATCATGATGGGGGTATTCTAGATGATTTACTGGTATATAAGTATAATAGCAAACACTATTTATTGGTGGTAAATGCAGGTAATACTCAGAAAGACTACAATTGGATAATAAAAAATTCCCAGGATTGGGATGTAAGTATTAAAGATCTATCCAATAAATATTCCCTCCTGGCATTACAAGGGCCTAAGGCAGAAGAAGTTTTAGGACAGGCTATAGATATGGATTTATCAGAGTTACAATTCTTTTATTTTAAACCCGAAGCAAATATACAGGGAATAAATGTTTTAGTATCTAGAACTGGCTATACTGGGGAAGACGGTTTTGAAATATATTGTGCCAATGAAGATGTGGCAAAATTATGGGACCTTCTTTTAAATCTAGGCAAGGACTTTGGCATACAACCGGCAGGTCTAGGGGCCCGAGATACCCTTAGGTTTGAAGCAGGACTTCCTCTCTATGGTAATGAAATAAGCGAGGATATTACACCTTTAGAAGGGGGATTATCCTTTTTTGTAAAATTGGATAAAGGGGATTTTATAGGCAAGGAAGCATTACTAAAACAAAGGGAAGAAGGCTTAAAAAGAAAACTGGTAGGTATTGAACTGGAAAGGGGAATACCAAGGCAGGGCTATAGGGTATTACTGGATGGAAGGCCTATTGGAGAAATTACCACCGGATATCGCTCTCCTACCTTAAAAACTAATATTGCCATGGCACTAATTGAAAAAGAACAGGCCACTTTAGGCCAGGAAGTTCAGGTGGAAATAAGAAAAAAAGTCTTCACCGGTAAAATAGTAAGTAAAAACTTTTATAAAAGGAAAAAATAAAATTAAAAAATTTTAAGGAGGAAAATAAAATGAAAACACCTACAGATTTACTTTATTCTAAAGAACATGAGTGGGTTAGGGTGGAAGGAGAAATAGCCTATGTAGGAATTTCCGATTATGCCCAAAGTGAATTAGGAGATATTGTGTATGTGGAGTTACCAGAAGTTGGTGAAGACTATGAGGTGGAGGAGAGCTTTGGAGTAGTTGAGTCTGTTAAGGCGGTATCTGATTTATATATGCCTATTAGTGGTACAATAATGGAGGTCAATGAGGATTTAGAGGATCAACCAGAGCTTATTAATGAAGATGCCTACGAAAACTGGATAATAAAAGTGAAAATTGCCGATAAAAGTGAATTAGATGATTTACTAAGTGGGAAAGAATATCAGGAATTTTGTGCTAAGGAGGAATAGAGATGTTTCCCTATATTCCCAATACAAAAGATGATGAGAAAACCATGCTAGGCCTTTTGGGGAAGGACAGTATTGATGAACTATTTGAAGACATCCCAAAGTCTATAAGATTAAATAGAAGTCTAGATCTAGGGCCTCCCCTTTCAGAGATTGAGGTAAGGGAAAAAATAGTGAACATGGCAAGAAAAAATAGAACCGCCCAGGAGCTGACCTGTTTTCTTGGGGCAGGAGCATATGACCACTATATTCCTTCAATAGTGCCTCATCTGGTATTTAGAAGTGAATTCTATACTTCCTATACACCCTATCAGGCGGAAATAAACCAGGGGACCCTCCAGGCTATTTTTGAATACCAAACAATGATAGCAGATTTAACAGGAATGGATATTTCCAATGCCTCACTATATGATGGAGCCTCCGCTACGGCAGAGGCAGCCCTAATAGCCCTTGATAAACAAAAAGGGGACACTATCATTGTATCCAAGACCGTTCACCCGGAAACCCGTCAGGTACTAAAAACCTATATGGATGTTAAGGGTGTGAAGGTTAAAGAAATAGATATAAAGGATGGGGTTACAGACCTAGAACATTTAAAAGATTTAGTGGATAAAGATTGTCTAGGGATAATTGTACAAAACCCAAATTTCTTTGGCATAATTGAGGATTGTTCAGAAGTTGCAGATATAGCTAAAGAAAATAAAGCACTGATGATAATGAATGTGGATCCTATTTCCTTAGGGATATTAAAAACACCAGGAGAATATGGGGCAGATATTGCCGTAGGGGAAGGGCAATCCCTTGGAAATTCATTAAACTTTGGTGGGCCCTATCTAGGATTTATGGCGGTAAAAAAAGCTCTAATGCGAAAGATGCCGGGGCGTATAGTAGGTCAATCAGAAGATAGGGAGGGGAATCGGGGCTTTACATTGACATTGCAGGCCAGGGAACAGCATATTAGAAGGGAAAAGGCAATTTCGAATATCTGTTCCAATCAGTCATTAAATGCCCTAACTGCTACTATCTATATGGCAACCTTAGGTAAAAAAGGATTAAAAGAAGTTGCCCTTCAATCTAGTCAAAAGGCCCATTATACTTATAATCAACTGCTAAAAACCGGGAAGTTTAAAAAGGTATTTGATAAACCCTTTTTTAAGGAATTTGTACTAGAAACTACTATGGATGTGGATAAGCTAAATGAAAGATTATTAGAAAAAGGCATTATAGGGGGTTACAATCTAGTAAAGTCCTATCCAGAGCGGAAGAATCAAGTGCTTTTCTGCGTAACAGAAAAGAGAACAAAAGAAGAGATAGATAATCTAGTAAAGGTATTGGAGGAGATCCTATGAAGAACTATGATAAGTTAATATTTGAAATATCAAAAAAAGACCGAATAGGATACACCCTTCCAAAATGGGAGTTGGAAAATGAAGTAGAAATACCTGAAAACTTATTAAGGGAAGAGGAACTACATTTACCAGAGGTAAGTGAAAATCAAATTATTCGTCACTATACAGCCTTGAGTAAGAAAAACTATGGGGTGGATATTGGCTTTTATCCCCTAGGTTCCTGTACTATGAAATACAACCCTAAGATTAATGAGGAGATGGCAGGGTTATCAAAATTTACCACCTTACATCCTTATCAATCATTAGAAAATATTCAAGGGTCCCTGGAACTTATGTATAATCTAAGTAATGACTTATGTGAAATAACGGGAATGGACCATTTTACCCTCCAACCGGCTGCAGGCGCCCAGGGAGAGTTAGTTGGTCTTATGATGATAAAGGCCTACCATAAAAAAAGAGGGGATACTAAGAGAACTAAGATAATTGTGCCGGATTCGGCCCATGGCACCAATCCAGCCACTGCCCATGTAGCAGGATTTAATGTGGTAGAGGTGCAGTCTGATTATAGGGGAGATATTGATTTAAATAGTCTAAAGAAAGTATTAGATGATGAGGTGGCAGGCTTAATGCTTACCAATCCTAGTACCCTTGGATTATTTGAGAGAAATATAGAAGAGATTTCAAGATTAGTTCATGAAGCTGGGGGCCTATTATATTATGATGGAGCTAATCTAAATGCCATTATGGGGAAGGCTCGACCGGGAGATATGGGCTTTGATGTGGTTCATTTAAATCTACATAAAACTTTTTCCACACCCCATGGGGGGGGAGGACCAGGAAGTGGCCCAGTGGGAGTAAAGGAGAATTTAAGACCATTTTTACCCCTACCAATTATTGAAAAACAAGAGGAAAACTATATTTTAAATGATAATTATCCAGATTCCATAGGAAAGGTTAAGAGTTTTTATGGAAATTTTGGTGTCCTTGTTAGAGCCTATAGCTATATTCTTACCATGGGAGCAGAGGGTTTGAAGAGGGCCAGTGAAATGGCGGTATTAAATGCAAATTATATCCAGGAAAGGCTAAAGGAACATTATTATCTACCTATTGATGAAACCTGTATGCATGAATTTGTATTAGGGGGACTAGGGGACCAACTAGGAGAGGTAACCACCCTAGATATAGCAAAGAGGATAATAGATTATGGCTATCATCCTCCTACAATGTATTTCCCCCTTATTATACCGGAGGCTCTAATGATCGAACCTACTGAAACAGAAAGTCTAGAGGAGTTAGAGAACTTTATTGAGGTAATGATTAAGATTAGTAAGGAGGCAAGGGAAAAGCCAGAACTTCTGAAAAATGCCCCTAACAATACAGCTATAAAGAGAATAGATGAGGTAAGGGCGGCCCGAAAGCCTATACTTAAATGGGATAGGGGATAGGCTATAGGGGATTCCTTTGGAGACAGGGATAAGGGATAAGGTCTAAAAGCAGAGGAGGGAGGTCTGAAGTCATAGGTCAGAGGGGGCAGTGTAGTCTGCAAGTGGCTTACGAAAGAACTAGGTTTAATTATAAATATCCCCTATTCCTATGATGGCATTGATGTACAATACCAACATTGTGTCAACGGGACGTGTGTCAACGGGACGGAGGTTTTGACACAGGATGTCAAGGGGACAGGGGTTTTGTCATATAGGACCTTCTGGAGACCAATGATCTCCCCTACAAAGCCAACATTTATCACCTAGCTTGTCTATCCTGGGAGTAGTCCTATAGCATACTATTGAAGGATCTAGCTTGTCGGCAAAATATCTTCAATGCTCCCTCCGGAAATGTCGCCCTATTTTTAATGGATAAATCCTATGAAGAAGAAAAAAGGGGCTCCATTAAGTCGGTCGCTTATGAAATATTTTGCCTTTTTACAGCTAAACTATCGTCTAACCATTGTTTAACGTCATTTATTTAACTAGTAAAGGAGAAGCAAATGAACAAAGAAATTATAATAATAGGGGGAGGTCCTGGAGGCTATGTGGCAGCCATCAGGGGGGCCCAATTAGGGGCAAAGGTAATCCTAATTGAAAAAGATAAAATCGGCGGTACCTGCTTAAATTACGGTTGTGTTCCTACTAAAAGTCTTTATAAAAATGCAGAGGTATTAAGGACTATTTCTAATAGTAAAGAATATGGGGTAAAGATAGATAATTTTTTAATAGATATAGAAGGGATTCAACAGAGAAAGGCAAGAATTGTAAATCAATTGGT
>DUPX01000066.1 GCA_012838085.1 Eubacteriaceae bacterium | reverse complement strand
CTCCAAAAAAGTCGTCAAGCATGTTGTAAAAATTAAAACCGCTGTTTACCATTTTATTGTTTCTGTGATTGAAAGGAACTAATCCTGCCATGTTAACAACTCCTTTATGTTTATTATTAGCACTCACCAGAAGTGAGTGCTAATAATAATATAACACCTTTTCTTTATCTTGTCAAATATATTTTAAAATATTCCTCAAAAAGATTTTTTAGTTGACCTTATTAGGTTTTTTTGATATTTTTGTACCATTAAGTGTAAATAATTGTGATGAGGGTTGACCATGAGAAAATTATTTCCAATAGATAAAAAAACATTTGAGGTGGATAAGGTATCAAAAAAAACAAAGTATATGATAATTGGTCTTTATCCCCTTTCTCTAATAATATTTGGATTATTTATGGATCCTATTAACAATATAATAATTGGTATAAAGCAAATAATTATTGAACCAGATCTCCTAATCACTGATTATATTGGTGTTGGAGGATTAGGCGCAGCATTTGTAAATTCAGGTTTGATTACCCTTATATTTTTATTTATTTTATATCGGTTAGATATAGAATTATATGGAACAGCGATAGCTGCTTTATTTACTATTACAGGCTTTGGCTTTTTTGGTAAAAACCTCTTTAATGTTTGGTTTGTTGTAATGGGGGTATTTTTATATTCTATAGTTCAAAAAGAATCCTTCAGTAGATATATATATATAGCCCTTTTTGGTACTGCACTAGCTCCACTAGTCTCTGAATTATTATTTAATTCTGGCCAACCCTTGTATATAAAAGTGCCTATTGCCATTACTATAGGTCTAATAACAGGTTTTATACTTCCTCCGCTTTCAACCTTTTTAATCAGGGTCCATGATGGTTTTAGTCTATATAATGTTGGGCTAACTGCAGGTTTAATAGGGACTGTCTTTATATCTTTTTTTAGATCTTTAGGTATGGTGCCCCAACAAAGAATGATATGGACAACAGGAAATAATCTTATTCTTGCAATATTTTTATTTTTTATCTTTATCACCATGATTTTTTTAGGATTTATATTCAATAATAAATCCTTTAATGGTGCAAAGAATATTATGGCATATCCTGGTAGAATAGTTACGGATTTTGTGCTAATCCAAGGCTTTTTCCCTACATTAATTAATATGGGTATTTCTGGAATTATTAGTATTCTATATATATTATTAGTAAAGGGGGATATTAATGGTCCTACTATGGCAGGAATATTTACTATTGTTGGTTTTTCTGCCTTTGGTAAGCACTTAAAAAATATCTTGCCAATATTTTTAGGTGTATATCTTGGTTCTTTTATTTCAATACGACCAATTAATGATCCATATTTATTATTGGCAGCTTTATTTGGTACTACATTGGCACCTATTGCAGGAGAATTTGGTTGGCATTTCGGAGCTTTAGCAGGCTTTTTACATTCATCCCTTGTGATAAATCTTAGTATATTGCATGGTGGAGTTAATCTATATAACAATGGTTTTTCCGGTGGACTTGTAGCAGCCTTTTTAGTCCCTATAATCCAAGCTTTTAGAAAGGAAGATAATTAGTGAGGCACAATAAAAAAAGAATCTGTAGAATAGTAGATGAATTAATGACCTATCTTTTTACTATGGGGGCAACTGAGATAACAGCCAGTGTACGAGAGGAAGAAAACCAATTTATCATTATATTAAGGAGTAATTTTACAGAGTTTAGTGAAAAGGAAGTTAAAAGGTTAGTGCGACGGCTAAATATAGAGAGACAAGTAGAGATGGAGGAGTATTATTGGGAGCTGACAGGAGAAAGTGATATAGATACGGAACTTACCCTGGTGGGAATGATGACGGATAAGGGTGAGGTCAGATTTTTAGACAATAATACCATAGAAATTACCTTGTATCGATATAAATAAATTTTAAGATATTAGCTCAATAGTTATTGGACAAAGAGCAGGTTATAGGCCTAAGATAGTTAGGTAAAAATATTTTTGACATTTATAAAAATAATTGTTATAATTTTCTATAATTGTATAAAACCTTTAAAATCAATGAAGAGAAGAGTAAGCTGGTAAATACTTTTACAGAGAATCACGGTAGGTGGGAAGTGATAGAGGATAGCTAGCTGAAGATGGTCTTGGAGTAGGGATGTTGAAATAGATTAGACATCCACGGGTGCACCCGTTATAGTGATATAGTATAGAGGAAATTATTCCCCAGTACTAGATGAGGTGGAGATCGTGAGGTCTTTATAAAAATAGGGTGGTACCACGGAACTTTCGTCCCTTTGCATAGGCAGAGGTAGGAAAGTTTTTTTATTTAATAGAAAAGTTCTTCTTTAATACAAAAAATAAAGCTATAGGGGAGTACTCCTTACTGATTAAGGAAGAACTTAATTTATATAGTAAGTGACAAAGGCATATGTTCTATTTTGGAAAGGAAGGGTAATATGAAGATTAAAAAACTATTTAAAGAAAAGAATTTAGTATATTCCTTTGAGATTTTCCCTCCAAAGGAAGATTTACCATTAGAGAAGGTGTTTAATACTATCGAAAAACTAAGTGAATTAAAGCCAGACTATATAAGTGTCACCTATGGTGCAGGAGGAAGCACCCTAAATAATAGGACCAGCTTATTGTCATCTAGAATAAAGAACAATTATGGGATAGAGTCATTGGCCCATCTTACATGTATAGGGGCTAAAAGGGGAAGTATAGATAAAATATTAGATGAACTAAAGGAAAATAATGTGGACAATATCCTTGCCCTTAGGGGGGACATTCCTCAAGGGGGATTTGTTTCTGGGGATTTTATAAATTCTCAGGACTTAATAAGCCATATTAATACAAAAGGAAATTTTGGTATAGGAGCAGCCTGTTATCCGGAGGGCCATATTGAGACTAAGGTTAAAGATTTGGATATAGATATATTAAAATTTAAGGAAGAGGCAGGGGCAGATTATTTTATAAGTCAATTATTTTTTGATAATAATCTTTTCTATAATTTTCTTAATAAGGTGAAGAAAAAGGATATAAAATCTCCTATCCAAGCTGGAATTATGCCTGTGATAAACAAGAGGCAAATAGAAAGGATAGTCTCCATGTGTGGTGCTACCCTACCAAGAAAATTTATTAGAATATTAAATAAGTATCAACATGATTCTATCGCCCTAAGGGATGCGGGGATAGCATATGCCACTGAACAAATAGTGGACCTAATAACTTATGGGGTGGAAGGTATTCATCTATATACCATGAATAACACTACTATTGCTAATAATATAACGGAAAATATTAGTTCGCTAATTCAATCTATAAATAGTAAAAAAGTTATCTAAAAAGGGTTGGAGAAATGGGAATAAATAAAGTAGAAGTATTAAGATATTTAGGTTATAAGGGCCAAGATTTAAATAGGGAAATGGATAAACTTATAGATCAGTCCATTGATGAAATAAATGAGAAGATGAAGATAAGGTCTATATATAGATTTTTTCAGTTGGAAAAGGGGACAGGAAAGATTCAAGTAAGGGGAACCAATATAGAGCTTTTAGGCAAGGATATTAGCAGGCATTTAAAAGAGTCAAAAGATTGTATAATAGTGGCAGCCACTTTAGGACATGAAGTGGACAGACTTATTAGATATTATGAAAGGATAAATATGACTAAGGCATTAATACTGGATACTTCTGCTTCTGTGGCAATCGAAGAAGCTATAAATAAATTAAATGGGGATTTGAAGAAAGAAGTGTCAATGGATAGAAAGGCATTGACTTCTAGATTTAGTCCTGGCTATGGAGATTTTCCTTTAAGCATTCAAAGCTCAATATTAGATATTTTGGGGGCGAAAAAATCTATTGGCCTTACGGTTAACCTCCATAATATACTTATACCTAGAAAATCCATCACTGCTATTTTAGGCATAGCTGATAGTGAATTAAGAAATGGGAAAAAATCATGTGACCAATGTGGGATGGTGAGAAATTGTAGTTTTTCCAAAGGAGGAAAAGACTGTGAAAATTAAAAAAAGGTTGGAAAAGTCCATATTAATATTTGATGGAGCTATGGGGACAATGATTCAAAATTCAGGTTTAAAATTGGGAGAGTTGCCAGAACTCTTAAATATCCATTCCCCTGAAACCATTATTGATATCCATAAATCCTATATAGAGGCAGGGTCGATGGTTATAACCACCAATACCTTTGGAGCCAATGAACTCAAGTTAAAGAACAGTGGTTATAAGGTGGAGGAAATAGTAGATATAGCTGTGGCCAATGCTAAAAAGGCCAGGGGGAATAAAGATATTTATATTGCCTTGGATATAGGCCCTATAGGGGAACTTTTAGAACCAATGGGCACACTTTCTTTTGAGGATGCTTATAATATCTTTAAAAGACAGGTTCTCCAGGGGGTTAAATCTGGAGTAGACTTAATTCTTATAGAGACTATGACGGATCTTTATGAGATAAAGGCTGCTATCTTGGCAGTTAAGGAAAACTGCAATTTGCCGGTATTTGCTACCATGAGTTTTGAAGAAAATATGAGAACCTTTACTGGTTGCACGCCAGAATCAATGGTTCTTATTTTACAGGGATTAGGGGTGGATGGACTGGGGGTTAACTGCTCCTTAGGTCCAAAAGAAATAGAGCCTATAGTGGATAAAATACTTAATATTTCTAAAGTACCTATTATTGTTCAGGCTAATGCAGGTTTGCCTAAAATAGTAGATGGAGAAACTACATATAATATAGCTCCAGAAGAATTTGCCCAATATAGCAGAGTTTTTATAGAAAAAGGTGTTAGGATTATTGGTGGGTGTTGTGGGACTACAGATAAACATATAAGGAAAATGGTAAACACCCTAAAGGATGTAAAGGCTAAAACACCAATAATTACGCCTATTGGTGGCATATGCACCCCCACTAAAACGGTATTTACAGATAGAGTCAGAGTAGTAGGGGAAAGAATTAATCCCACTGGCAAAAATTGCTTTAAAACAGCCCTTAGAAATAATGATTTAGACTATATTATTAGGGAAGCCATAGAACAAATAGAAGCTGGGGCTTCAATTCTAGATATTAATGTGGGTTTACCAGAAATAAATGAGGAAGAAATGATGGAGAGGGTTATAAAAGAAATTCAATCCATCTTAGATACTCCATTACAAATAGATTCTACTAATCCAAAGGTAATAGAAAGGGCCTTAAGAATATATAATGGGAAGGCAATAGTGAATTCAGTAAATGGTGAGGAGGAAAACCTAGATGCTATACTTCCTATAGTTAAAAAATATGGAGGGGCTATAATAGGATTAACCCTTGACCAAAGGGGCATACCTACTAAAGGAGAAGATAGGTTTAAGATAGCAGAAAATATAGTTAAAAGGGCAGAAAAATATGGAATAGCCAGGGAGGATATATACATTGATACCTTAGCATTAACAGTGGCAGCCCAACAAGAAGGGGTAAAGGAGACATTAAAGGCCTTAAGATTAGTAAAGGAAAAACTAGGAGTTAGGACTATACTAGGAGTTTCTAATGTTTCCTTTGGCTTTCCAAATAGAGAATTAATTAATAGGACCTTTCTTTCTGCTGCACTTTATGAAGGTTTGGATTTGGCAATAATTAATCCATTAGATAAAGATATGATGGATACTATCTATAGCTCGGATTTATTGTGGAATGTGGATAAGGGTGGGAGAAAATATATATCATATTTTCAGAAAAAAAAGCTAGAGGATACAATTTCAAAGGAAGATAGCCCTGTAGACAATTTAGATTTGAAAGAAGTTATACTAAAGGGAATTAAGGATAAGGCCAAGGAGGCCACCCTCACTTTATTGACTAATAGGGACCCTTTAGATATTGTTAATAATTATCTTGTACCAGCCTTAGATATTGTAGGGGAAAGATATGAAAAGGGAAAAATTTTTTTGCCCCAATTAATCCAATCTGCAGAGACAGTTAAACCTGCTTTTCAAGCTATAAAGGAGGAATTAAACAAATCTTCTAAGAAAAGTATATCAAAGGGAAGAATTTTACTTGCCACAGTAAAAGGAGATATCCATGATATAGGGAAAAATATTGTTAAGGTTCTTCTGGAAAATTATAATTATGAAATTATAGATTTAGGTAAGGATGTGCCAATAGAAAGAATAGTTAAAACAACTATTCAGGAGGATATAAAACTAGTTGGTCTAAGTGCTCTTATGACAACTACAGTAAAGAGTATGGAAGAAACAATAAAAGCATTAAAAAAGGCTAATCCTAACACCATGATAATGGTAGGGGGAGCAGTTTTAAATAAAGAATATGCTGATTTAATAAGAGCGGATTATTATGCAAAGGATGCAAAAGGGGCAGTAGACATTGCAAGAAATATCTTTAAATAGATATTGGATATTTAGCCTATATTTTGATATAAAGAATTAATAGGAATATGCAAAAATTGGATAGTTCCCTTTGATTAAAAAAATCTATTATGCTAAAATATTATTAAGGTTATAGCATTGTGATATGCTTAAGACTGATATGTTGAGTCAAATATGACAACACATATCTAAAAAATTAAGGGGGGATTTGTATGTCCAAAGAAAATTTAAGTCCATTGGAAAATGCACAAAGACAGGTAAGGGAAGCTTGTGAAGCATTAAAATTAGAACCTGAAGTTTATGAGCTTCTAAAAGAGCCTCTAAGAGTAATAGAATTGTCTATTCCTGTTAAGATGGATGATGGCTCAGTAAAGGTTTTTAAAGGCTATCGTGCAATGCATAATGATGCAGTGGGGCCAGGAAAGGGAGGAATAAGATTTCACCCAGGGGTAAATCTTGAAGAAGTAAAGGCATTATCGATATGGATGACATTTAAATGCTGTGTAACAGGAATTCCTTATGGTGGGGGTAAAGGTGGAATTACCGTTGACCCTTCTGAACTTTCTGAAGGAGAACTAGAAAGGCTATCTAGGGGATACATTCAGGGACTACATAGATATTTAGGAGAAAAGATAGATGTACCAGCTCCAGATGTAAACACTAGTGGAAAAATTATGTCTTGGATGGTAGATGAGTATTGTAAACTTAAAGGTGAGCAAAATCTAGGAGTTATCACAGGAAAACCAGTAGGATTTGGTGGCTCAAAGGGTAGAACTGAAGCTACAGGTTTTGGTGTGGCAGTGATAGCAAGAGAAGCTGCAAAAAAATATGGAATAGATATTACAAAATCCAAGGCGGCTATACAGGGTTTTGGAAATGTGGGTAGCTATACAGTTAAAAATGTTCAGGACCAAGGAGCTACAATAGTTGCTATAGGGGAGTGGGATAGGGAAATAGGTACTTATGCCCTATATAATGAAGAAGGATTAGACTATTATGATTTAGCAAAATTCAAGAAAGAACAAGGTTCTATTGTTGATTATCCCAAGGCTAAAAGAATTTCATTAGAGGAATTTTGGAAATTGGAAGTGGATATTTTAATACCAGCAGCTTTAGAAAATGCCATTACTGAAAAAGAGGCAGAATTAATCAAAGCAAAGTTAATATGTGAAGCAGCTAATGGACCTACTACAGTTCATGCTGATGAGATATTAAATAAAAGAGGAATTCCATTAACACCGGATATTCTTACAAATGCTGGGGGAGTTACAGTATCCTATTTTGAGTGGGTTCAAAATCTTTATGGATATTATTGGAGTGAAGAAGAAGTAGTAGAAAAAGAAGAAATAGCAATGGTAGAAGCCTTTAATAATATCTGGAAAATTGTAGAGGACTACAAAGTTCCCTTTAGAAAAGCAGCCTATATGTTCTCAATAAAGAAGGTTGCAGAGACAATGAAATTAAGAGGCTGGTATTAATATTATTAGTAGATAGCTAAAAAACAAAACAATATGGTGAATAGTCACCATATTGTTTTTTAATTCTATTTAAATACTAGAGAAGCATAAACTTATACTAATTCAATATCAACCAGGGATGCATATTCTCTGTCCTACTTGCAGATTATTAGGATCTACTCCTGGATTTGCCCTTTGAATAGCTTCTACAGTGGTATTAAAACGTTGGGCCAAGCCAAAGAAAGTATCTCCAGGACGAATAATATAAGCGAAGGTTCCTGAAGGGCATCCTCCTGGTGGTGGTGTAGTACCACTAGGGATACATATTCTCTGTCCTACTTGAAGGTTATTAGGATTTACTCCTGGATTTGCCCTTTGAATAGCTTCTACAGTGGTGTTAAAACGTTGGGCAAGGCCAAAGAAAGTATCGCCGGGACGAATAATATAAGCAAATGTTCCTGGAGGGCATCCTCCTGGTGTTGGTGAACCCATGGGCACACAAATTATCTGTCCTACTCTTAAGTTAAAAGGATTAATACCTGGATTAGCTCTAATTATATCATTTACAGTAGTGTTAAACCTTATAGCAATACTAAAAAGGGTATCACCTGCCATTATCCTATAGGGAACAGTGCCCAATGGACAATTTGGATTATTAAAATGCATAAAATTCACCTCCTTATTTCTCTAATAGTATATTCCTAAGGGTTCAAAAATGTTAAGAGTAGAAATGAAATAATTACTTTAATATTATTCAGAAAAAAGGGGAGGTTTAGAGGATAATGTTCGTGTTTTTATAAACTTTTCAGATAATAATTGATAAGAAATATTAAAAAGTTCGGAATTTTTATTGACATAGAAAGGAGTGTTTGATATTATTTATCTATAAATAAATATGACTCACTCATATAATTCCAGTAATATGGTCTGGACGTTTCTACCAAACAACCGTAAATTGTTTGACTATGGGTGGAACAATTGCCTTACTATCTTTAAATATTAGGATGACTTAATGGCTTGGTTTCACTTATAGACTGGGTCATTTTTTATTTTAGAATAAGAACTAGAATTTAGTCTAAAACTATAGATTATAACTGGTTCTTGTGGGCATTTATAAATCTTATTTTATCTATATTACAAAGGAGGATATCAAAATGAGTGATCAACCAAACCAAACATCCAGTTTTCTTGAAAAGACATTTAAGTTGCAAGAAAATGGGACAAATGTAAGGACAGAAATTATGGCAGGGATTACTACCTTTATCACTATGGCCTACATAATTTTTGTAAATCCAAGTATACTTAAAGAAGCAGGAATGAATGCACAAGGTCTATTTGGAGCAGAGGCAGCTGAACTTAGTATGGTGTCAGACCCAGTAGTAGGGTCAGTATTTATTGCCACCTGTTTGGCAGCAGTGGTAGGCAGCTTATTAATGGGTTTATTAGCAAACCTACCCTTTGGATTGGCACCAGGTATGGGTCTAAACGCATTTTTTGCTTATAGCGTAGTATTAGGATTAGGATATACATGGCAGCAAGCTTTAGCAGCAGTTTTTATTTCAGGACTTTTATTTATTATAATGT
>DUPX01000065.1 GCA_012838085.1 Eubacteriaceae bacterium | reverse complement strand
TTGTTTAATACTAGGGTTATTGCTGCTGTCAATGTAGTCTTACCATGGTCTACATGACCTATTGTCCCAATATTTATATGGGGTTTTGTTCTTTCAAATTTTGCCTTTGCCATTCTTCTTCCTCCTTTAACAAAATATGTACCTTAACCTTATGAACACACTCCCTGGTGTATCAATAAAAAGAATTTTAAAAATGGAGCCCACGGCCGGATTTGAACCGGCGACCCCCACCTTACCATGGTGGTGCTCTACCTACTGAGCTACATGGGCCTAATGGTGGAGGGAGAAGGATTCGAACCTTCGAAGGCACCGCCAACAGATTTACAGTCTGCCCCCTTTGGCCACTCGGGAACCCCTCCAAAACATCACTAGTATATAATACAAAAAAACATCTTGACTGTCAAATGTTTTGTCCGCTAAATCCAGAAAAGTTTTTATAAAATTATTTTGTTTTTATAAATCATTTAGATTTAAATAACCTTCTAATTTTCTTTTCACCCTCTGCAATGCGTTATCAATGGACTTTACTTGTCGCTCTAACTCCTTTGCAATTTCTTGATAAGACTTTCCTTGGATATAAGACATTAGTACTTCCCATTCTAGCTCACTTAATATTTCACCGATTTTTAACTCCATAGCTGTCAGTTCTTCTCTTCCTATAATTAATTCCTCAGGATCTAATATCTTAGTGCCGGAAATAATATCTAGTAAGGTCCTATCTGATTCTTCATCGTAAATAGGTTTATTAAGGGAGACATAGGAGTTTAGTGGAATATGTTTTTGCCTAGTAGCTGTCTTAATAGCAGTTATAATCTGTCTAGTAATACATAACTCTGCAAAAGCTCTAAATGAAGATAGTTTATCTGCTCTAAAATCTCTGACTGCCTTATAAAGCCCTATCATACCTTCCTGAATAATGTCCTCTCTATCTGCCCCAATTAGGAAGTAGGATCTCGCCTTAGCTCTAACAAAATTTTTGTATTTATTGATTAAGGTCTCTAAAGCTATGGAATCTCCTTCATTTGCCAGTAAAACCAGTTCTTCATCTAAAACAAAATCTTCCTGGTGATTTTGTCGCTGTTTTGCATTTAGCTCCACATTATCGCCTCCAGCATATATTCTTGTGGCAAATCTTAAACATATTATACCCGAACATAGAAAAGCTCGTCAAGCTAGTCCTGCTTTTTTCTTAATCTCTCTAGCTTTCTGAGGATTCCTGGTTCTACTTGGTGGAAAAGTCCATTATTGGTTCTCTTCTTATCTATATATTTTTTTCTCATTCTGCTCTTTGCAAATATCACCTCCGACTCCAATTCTCGAGCAGATATTCTGGTACCTCCACTAGATAATATGGTTTGCTGTTCTGCCCAATCAGATGTAGCCACTTGAACATGGTTTAGCCTGGAGAGATTATATACTTCTTTTTCTATATAGCTATCTGCTGTTTGATGTTCCCTTGTAAAGACCACCTTTATGCCATTAATAATTTCTTCATTTCCTAGACTGCCCTTAACTAATTGGGCATCAAATACTAGAATAATCTCAATACCTTTATAAGCCTTGTAACTTGCTAGTATTTCAATTAGCTTTCCCCGTGCTTGTTCCATGTCTTCATTGGCTAAACTCTTTAGGCTTGTCCAGCTATTAATAATATTATATCCATCAACAATCAAATATGACCCCACTTTTTTTCTCCTTATTCTATATTAATTCGCTGTCTACGCACCTCATACATTATGATAGCAGCAGCAATAGCCGCATTTAGGGAAGATACATTTCCCATCATAGGTATCTTTAATAAAAAATCGCATTTTTCCTTTATTAATCTACTAACTCCCTTGCCTTCACTTCCTATAACTAATGCTATAGGACCTATTAAATCTGCTTCAAAATAATATTCTTCAGCAGATACTTCTGCTCCGGCAACCCAATATCCTTCTTTTTTAAGTTGTTCTATGGTCTGTCCTATATTAGTTACCTTTGCCACCGGCATGTATTCTATTGCTCCGGCAGAGCTTTTTGCTACAATGGGGGTTAAACCTACTGATCTTCTCTTAGGAATTATTATCCCATGGGCACCGCAGGCATCAGCTGTTCTTAAGATGGAGCCTAAATTATGGGGATCGGTAATCTCATCAAGAATAATTATAAATCCATCCTCCTGCTTTTCTTTAGCTCTTTTTAAAATATCCTCCACTTCAACATAATTATGGGCAGATCCAATTGCAATAATCCCTTGATGACTATGGGTTAAGGATATTTCATCTAATTTTTTTCTGTCTACTTTCTGAATTATTATTTTTTTGTCCCTAGCAATTCCTAAAATCTCCCCAATAGACCCTGATAATTCTCCTTTAGAAACAAGGATTTTCTCGATAGTTCGTCCTGATTTTAAGGCTTCTTTAACAGGGTTTCGCCCTTCTATTTGGTTTGCAGAGCTCATATCAGGATCCCTAGAATATTGATATTTTGTTTTTTCTACTGAGGTATCTTTTGCTCTAGGATTATTTTTTCTCTTTGGATAAGTATTGACCTTTGAGTATGTTTTATTTCTTTTGCCCATTGTTATTTCTCCTTTTTATCTTATTAATTGGCGGGGAGGATGGAAGGCTGCCCCTAGTTTTCTATCTCTATTATTGCCTTGGAAATTAACGCCTTTAGCCTATCCTGATTACCCACTAGGTAGTGATAACCTAATAGGGCTTCAAAACCAGTGGCATATTTGTAATCTATCAATTCAATATTCTTAGGGGAGGTATTAGTTTTAGTATTTCTGCCTCTTTTTACTATTGTTATTTCCTCTTCTGTAAGTTCATCCATTAACCCATGAATAATGGTGGATTGAGCATCTGCCTTTACATATTTTGTAGCACTTTTATGGAGTTTATTTACTAAGGTTTTTTCAGTTATTATTAGGTATTTTCTAATAAATAACTCAAAGACAGCATCCCCTATATAAGCTAATACCAAAGGGTTTAATCCTCTTACCTCTTTTTCTTTCATTGGTGGTATCAAAATATCTAGAATCTTTTTACTAGTCACTTTTTACACTCTTTTCCACTTAACCCCTTGGGGGGTATCTTCTATTATAATTCCCTTTTCAGTTAACTGATCCCTTATTTCATCAGCTAATGTCCAGTTTTTTTCCCTTCTAGCCTGTTGCCTTTTCTCTATAAGTTCTTCTATTTCTTTATCCAGCTCTTTTTCTTGAGTTTTTTGAACTATGCCTAAAACATTAGTTAGCTCTAAAAACAAATCATATGCTTTTTTTATGGTTTCTCTACTCTTATCATCATCTAAATAAATATTCATTTCTTTTACTAAGTCAAATATGGCTGCCAATGCATCTGCTGTATTTAAATCGTCCTCCATAGAGTTTTTAAATGCTTCTCTATATTTGCCTAGCTTTTCAATCCAGTTGATTTCTTCCTTCTCTAGTTTTTTTTCCATGGAATTTTCCATCAGATGTAGGGCATTGTCTCGGGCATTATAAAGTCTTTCTAAGGAATTCTTTGCCTGCTCTAAAAGTTCCTTGCTGAAATTAACGGGACTTCTATAATGGGCGGATAGCATAAATAGTCTTACTACTTCTAAATCAAATTGTTTGCTAATATCTCTCACTGTAAAGAAATTGCCCAAGGATTTAGACATTTTCTTGTTGTCAATATTTATATAGCCATTGTGAATCCAATACCTTGCAAAGGGTTGATTATGGGCTCCTTCTGATTGGGCTATTTCATTTTCATGGTGGGGAAATATCAAGTCCTGGCCACCCCCATGGATATCTATAGTCTCCCCAAGATATCTTTTAGCCATTACAGAACATTCTATATGCCAACCGGGACGACCAGGTCCCCAGGGGCTTTCCCAGGCAGGTTCTCCAGGTTTTTGTTTTTTCCATAATGCAAAATCCATAGGGTGTTCTTTTTCTTCGTTGACTTCTATCCTAGATCCAATATCTAAATCTTCTAAACTCTGTTTTGAGAGCTTTCCATAGTCTTTAAATCTTATGGCTCTATAGTAGACATTACCATTTTTATTATAAGCTAAACCTTTATCTTCTAATGCTTTTATCATGTCAATAATTCCCTCTATATTATCACTTACCCTAGGATGAATGGTTGCTCTTTTTATTCCTAAGCCATCTGCATCTATAAAGTATTCTTCTATATATTTGTTACTAATTTCTGTGGGAGAAACTCCCTCTACTTGAGCTCTATTAATAATCTTATCATCCACATCAGTAAAGTTCTGTATATAGGTAACTTCATAGCCAATATATTCAAAATATCTCCTTAATACATCAAAGACTATAAAAGGTCTAGCATTTCCCACATGAAAATAATTGTATACCGTGGGTCCACAAACATACATTTTTATCTTTCCTGGTGTTATAGGTATGAATTCTTCTTTATTTCTGGATAAGGTATTAAATAATTTCACTTTTACTCTCCCCTTTTATTGTTCTAATACTCTTTTCTAATTCCTTTACTCTTCGCCTTAGACATTCTAATTCTACTCCCACTGGATTGGGTAGTGTAGTATGTTCTAAGTCTATATCTTTTTTAAGGGAGGCCACCTTTCTATTATCTTTTACAACAATAACTCCTGGTATTCCTACTACTGTACAATTGGGTGGCACTTCATCTAACACAACTGACCCTGCCCCCACCTTTGAATTATCACCTATTTTAAAGGGACCTAAAATCTTTGCACCTGCACTTATTACAACATTGTTACCAATAGTCGGATGCCTTTTCCCAGTTTCTTTTCCAGTTCCACCTAGGGTTGCCCCTTGGTATATGGTCACATCATCCCCTATTTCTGTCGTCTCTCCTATAACTACCCCCATTCCATGGTCTATAAAAAATCTTCTTCCAATCTTTGCCCCAGGATGAATCTCTATCCCTGTGAAAAACCTGCTTACCTGGGATATAAATCTTGCTATAAAGAATAATCTTTTTTTATGAAACCAATGGGCTATTCTATGGAATATTATTGCATGAAAGCCGGGATAGTTTATTATTACTTCTAAGGCATTTCTTGCAGCTGGATCCCTTTCTAGAATAGCCTGTATATCTTCTCTTAAGTTTTTAAACATTTTCTCACCTCGTTGATTATTACTTTGTTATTAATAATAAATAAAAACTCTATATCTAAATGATATAGAGACGATGTTTTCGCGGTTCCACCCTATTTGAGTTAAAACTCCCCTTAGAATATTTAACGGTATTATCCGTATTCTCCTACTTTTTTTCAGAAAATAAGCTCCTAGGCGCACTTCAATGTATTAGTGAACAAAGCCATTCTCAGCCCAATGGTGGCTTCTCTCTGGGATATAATACACTTACTTTTCCTATTCCTTGCTAATATCATTTTTATTTACATATCATTATAAAGGCTGGCAGCCCTTAGGTCAATTATTAAAATAAATCTATTATCTTTTTTATAATTTGACTTAGAAAATCAGTAATTCTTTGTAGAAAAGATTTTATTTCCTTATTGTCTTCGGCTATCTCCTTAGCTTTTTCACCAATTTTGCTAACTTGTTTTTTTAAATCGTCAACATTTATATCTATATTTTTAATCTTATTCATTAATTCTGTCAGTTTTTCAATTTGTTTATCACTTAGTTTTATATTAAGCTCATGCTGTATTTCAATAATAATTCTCTTTATATCTTCCGGGCTTTTTATACCCTCTTCAATAATCTTTTCCTTTACCTTATTAACCAGTTCACTTGCCTTGTCTTGATCATCTAAGTCTTCTCCTAGTTCACCAGTGATTACCATTTCCTCACTGGCTATATGTTTTGCTTCCTCATCCAATTTTTCCCCGGTGATTTCTTCAAAAGCCTTCATTATCCCCGTAAGGGCACCAGTACCAGATACTTCAAAAGGTGCAGCGGCAATCACTCTAGCATCTTTTACCCCTGCAGTTATTAGTGCATTTTCATACATTTCTTCACTTACCCAGGTAATATTATGGGTTTTTACTGATATACCTTCATTTTTATCCAGTCTTTCCACTAGAGCAGATGAAATGGTCTTATTCCCTATGTGTTTTATTGCTGGAGTATTCTTTAGATATTTAGCTTCTTCCTCTATTGTTGTTTCTATTATGCTTATTTCGTCCCTTTCAACTTCCATAAATTTTAAAATCTGATCTTGTTGTTTTTTGGTTAGGTCAGCTCCCAGGGAAACCACTAGCTTTATGGTATCAGCTTTTACTATACATAAAATAGGAAATACTAATGTTAATACTAAGATACTAATTACAACTATGCTAATTGACTTTTTTAACATTTTCCATCCTCCCAATAGCCTTATTATGCTATGGCTTATTTTTTTCTTTTTTTATTTTAACCTTAATCTTTTTTATGATATCCCCTTTTTTGTCTTTGAAAGTAATTTCCTTTGGAGTATTTTTCCCCTTTGTCATTATAATTATTTTGACAATGGCTAAAGGGGTGGTTATTGCTTGGGCTAATATTTGATCTTTATTTGGTTGAATCTTATCCATTAACACTTCCCATTTACCTTTATCTATTTCTATTATATTACTTATGCTAATATCATATCCTAATGTATTTTTCATTCCAAGGCTGGCTACTATATATAGATCATCATTGTAAACAAAAGAATCATAATATTCCTGGTTTTTATATTGGTCAATTTCCTTTTCTATAATAGTAGGGAGAGTTCTTAGACTGCTTATTTTCTCCACTCTCACAAAACCACCTCCTACTTTATAAATCTTCCTATCTTATTATATTTATATGTTAAGATGGGCTTTAGTTTACCGGATTTTACTTTAATAGTGATATTGAATAACTAGATATTCCTAGGTTTTTTCCAATAAATCCTAAGCCTTCTGTGGTGGTTGCCTTTATATTGATTTGTTCTACCTTAATATCTAAAGATGATGCAATATTTTGTCTCATTTCATTAATATAAGGTGAGAGCTTTGGCTTTTCTGCTGCTATTATAGTATCAATATTTTCTATTGTGTAATTATTAACCATCAATAATTTCTTCACATGTGTTAATAGTTTTATACTAGAGATATCCTTATATTTTGAATCATTATCTGGAAAATGTATACCTATATCTCCTAATGCCATTGCTCCAAGTAAGCTATCCATAATAGCATGGACTAGGACATCAGCATCCGAATGTCCAAGTAAGCCTTTTTCGTATGGGATAGCTACCCCTCCTATTATCAATTCTCTATTTTTCACTAATTTATGGGTATCATAACCTATTCCAATCCTCATATTTATACCCCCAAATGGTCTATTTATTCAACAGCCTATATATTCCTGCTTTTATATCTTTTTCACTAGGAACTGCTGCCTTTTCTAATTCCTTATTATGGGGAATAGGTATATCTACCCCTGCTATCCTTATAATAGGAGCCTTTAAAAAATCAAAGGCATCACTTTCAGCTATAGTAGCTACTATCTCTCCACCAAAGCCTCCAGTTTTTACTGCCTCGTGGACTATTATTGCCCTTCCTGTCTTTTTTACAGATTGGATAATAGTATCTTTATCTAAGGGTGCTAAAGTTCTTAAATCAATAACTTCTATATATATATTTTCTTTTGCCAGCTCCTTCGCCACTATTAATGCCTTTTTCAACATCCTTCCATAGGTGATTAGACTAATATCTGATCCCTCTAATTTTATATCTGCCTTACCTAAAGGAATTGTAAATTCTGGATCCTCTTCTACCATTCCTGTTGTGTTATATAATAATTTGGATTCTATAAAAACCACTGGATTATCATCCCGAATAGAGGATTTTAATAATCCCTTTGCATCATTAGGAGTAGAGGGGGCCACCACCTTTAGTCCTGGAACATGGCAAAACCATGCTTCCAAGTTTTGTGAATGTTGGGCTGCTGCCCCAGTACCACTTCCACCAGGTAGACGTACTACCATAGGAACTTTCTCATTTCCTCCAAACATATATCTCATTTTGGCTGCTTGATTTACTAGAGCATCCATTCCTATTGTTATAAAATCTAAAAATGGTAGCTCTACTATTGGTCTCATCCCTGTTACCGCTGCACCTGCTGCCGCCCCAACTATTGCAGCTTCTGAAATAGGTGCATCCTTAATTCTTTCTTCCCCAAATTCATCTATCATGCCCTTTGTAACACCAAAGGTGCCGCCATAAATTCCAATATCTTCACCTATAATGAATATATTTTCATCTTTTCTCATTTCCTCTGTCATTGCTAATCGAATTGCTTCTGAATAGGTCATTTCCTTCATTTATTTTCCTCCTCTACGCATAAACATCTTCTGTTAAGGCATTTAATGGTGGGTTTGGACTGTTCTTTGCAAACTCAACAGCTAAATCTATTTCCTTTAAGGCTTTATCTTCAATTCTTTTTATCTCAATTTGATTTGCAATATTATTTTCTATTAAATAATTTTTAAATATTATTATAGGGTCCTTCTTTTTCCATCTATTTACTTCTTCTGCACATCTATATTCGCATTCATCACTTTTGGAATGACCTAAGTATCTATAGGTTTTAGCTTCTATTATTACTGGCCCCTGTCCACTTCTACAATACTTAGCAGCTTCTCTAGTGGTTTTATAAACTTCTACAGCATCATTACCATCAATTATATAGCTTGGTATACCATATGATTTTGCTCTTACAGCAACATCCTTTATATTCATAGACTTGGATACTGGAGTGGACACCCCATATAAATTGTTTTCACAAAAAAATATTACTGGCAATTTCCAAACCGATGCCATATTTAAACTTTCATGGAAAGATCCCTCATTTGATGCCCCATCTCCAAAGAAACATAGGACTATCTTTCCTGTATCTTTCATTTTTTGGGTTAGTGCCGCTCCGGTGGCAATGGCAAAGCCTCCACCAACCACTCCATTAGACCCTAAGTGGCCCTTATCAAAATCTGCTAAATGCATAGAGCCGCCCTTCCCTTTGGAACAGCCAGTAACTTTCCCAAATAACTCTGCCATTATTTTTATGACTTCCATACCTCTGCCTATTGCATGGCTATGTCCCCTATGGGTAGATGTTGTATAGTCTCCTTTGTCTAAGGCCATACAAGAAGCAACCCCCGAAGCTTCCTCACCAACAGAAAGATGTGTGGTACCATGCATTATGCCTTTAATGAAAAACTCATTAATTCTTTCACTGAAAAATCTTGTGGTAACCATACGGTCATATATCTCTAAAAGTATGTCTTTACTTATATCCATTCCTTTCCCCCCATATGTAAGAAAATATTATTATTATTTTCCAAATATACTTTAGTTTTTCTAATTTATAGTTCAATTTTATAAAGTTTTATCTTTTACTAAGTATTAGTTCAGCAAAATCCAAATCTTCCTGGGTGGTTATTTTAATATTATCTTCATTCCCCCAAATAAGCTTTATAGGGTGACCTATATATTCTACAAGCATAGCATCATCTGTTCCGATAAATCCAGCCTCTTTAGCAGTATTATGTGCCTTTAAAAGCAGGCTGTATAAAAAGCTTTGGGGAGTTTGTATGTTCCATAATAATTCCCTATTAAGGGTTTTCTTTATAAAACCTTCTGAGTCCACTTTTTTAATTGTGTTTTTCACTGGTACCCCTACTACTGTAGCCCCATGGACTATGGTCTTCTTTATAGATTCTGATAATATCATTTCTTCCAATAAGGGGCGAGCCCCATCATGGGTTATTACAATATCAGTATCTTTTGAAACTTCTTTTAAACCATTATACATTGACTGTTGGCGAGTTTCTCCTCCTGTCACCAAGGACTTTATCTTTTTAAAACCATAGGGTTTTATTATTTCATTATTACACTTTTCCTTTTCATTTTTCCCCACTACTATTATAATCTCATTCACCGAAGGATGATTTTCAAATATACTAATTGTATGGGCTAAAATGGGCTTGTCTTTAAGATGTATATATTGTTTATTTGTATTGGCATTCATTCTTGTACCCTTGCCTGCAGCTGCTATGATAGCTGTAATATAATATCTATTCAATCTAATCACCTATTATTTTTCTCCTGATTGCTGACCTATTATCTAGCTAATTTATTCACTATAATTGGTATTATAACAAAAATATATATAAAACAAAAATATCCACCTATAGTATGTGGATATTTATGACTTAACAATCTAATATTTATCTTAAACTTAGGATACCTTATTAGCAGATGTTTTTGACTTTGCAAAAATCATTCTACCAGCTGCAGTTTGTAATACACTTGTAACTACAACTTCAATAGTTTCATTAAGATATTTTTTTCCATTTTCAACAACTATCATGGTACCATCATCTAAATATGCAATTCCTTGTCCAGATTCTTTCCCATCCTTTATCACCTGTACCACCATTTCTTCTCCAGGCAACACCACTGGTTTAACTGCATTTGCCAATTCATTGATATTTAGCACACTGACCCCTTGAAATTCTGCCACCTTGTTTAGGTTATAATCATTAGTAATAACCTTCCCATCTAATACTTGGCCTAGCTTTAATAGTTTCAAATCTACTTCCCCAATATTAGGAAAGTCTTTTTCTGATATCTCCACAGCTATGTCTAGTTCTTTTTGAATCTTATTTAATATATCTAGACCTCTTCTTCCCCTGTTTCTCTTTAAAGCATCTGAAGAGTCCGCTATATGCCTCAATTCCTCTAACACAAATGAAGGTATAACTAATGGGCCCTCTACAAAACCTGTTTTACATATATCAAATATCCTACCATCAATAATAACGCTAGTATCTAATATTTTGGGTATGCCAAAATTTCGGTCACCACCTTTTTTGTGGTCTCCTTCCTTAGTATGCTTTTTAAATAAATGACTTAGATTTAATAGATCTTCCTTCTTCTTATTTGTGAGACTCATACCTAAATAGCCTAAAGCTATATATAATATGAATGAAAGAATATTTCCTAATAAAGGAATGGGTATGTTATTAATGGGTATACTAATTAGGCTCGCAATAACTAAGCCTATTATAAGACCAAAGGCACCAAAGACAATTTCATTTATAGACATTCTTTCTAAGGTTCTTTCCACAATAAATGTGGATTGCCAACCTTTATTAATAATCCAGGGAGATAATAAAAATAATATAATTCCTCCTATAATTGCACCTAAAACATAAGCTATAATCGTAAAAACTGGTGTTATTTTGATACTTGTAGAAGTTTGTAGGGTTATTACCCTTATAGCATAATACATTAATTGCTGGCCTATAATCATACCAATAATGGTAAGTAATGCTCTAATTATTTTTTTTACCATTGTTTCACCTCCTGCCTATTAATATTACCATTATTTCGCAAATTATAACTTATATCTATCTAATTAGTATATACCAATGTTCCCAAACTTCCAAACTAATAAAAGATTAAATTTTTAAATTAAAAAGGTGCCTTAGTACTTGGTCAGGAAGCCCTAAGTTTCCTTTGGCGGCTACTATGTAGCCTAAGCACCTTCCTTAAATCAGAATAGGAGATTCCCCTATACCCCTATTTTTTATTAATATAAAAGCAGAACCTTCCTACTAAATAAAAAAGACGTTATTAAACGTCATTTTCTTCCTTTAACATTTCATAGATAAGCTCTTCCGCCTCTTCTTCATTAAGATTTCTTACTAAAGAAAATTCGCTTATTAAAATTTGTTTAGCACTGTTTAGCATCTTCCGTTCTCCAGTTGATAATCCCTTATCCCTATCTAGAAGTAAAAGGTTTCTGACCACCTCTGCTACTTCATATATATCGCCGGTTTTAATCTTATCCATATTAGCCCGATATCTTCTATTCCAATTATTGGACATCTTTGTCTTTTCGCCCTTTAAAATGCTTACTACCGTTTCAAATTCTTCCTCATTAATAATTTCCCTTAAACCTATGTTTTCGGTATTATCTATTGGTATCATAACCTTCATATCACCAAGGGGTAATCGCATAATATAGTATTTTCTCTTTTCTCCCAAAATTTCTCTTTCTTCTATTCCCTCTATAATCCCAGCTCCATGCATAGGATAAACTATCTTATCACCGATATTAAACATTCTGACGCCTCCTAATACTAGTAACCTATAATAAATTATACTAAATAATTATTTTTATGTCAATAAAATTAATTATTTTAACACACTTTCAATTCTCTTGTCAATAAATTTATAAAAGTTTTTTAAAAAAGTTTTATTTATTTTTTTCTGAAAGTCCCTTGCTAATATTGACAAAATCAATTTAATACCTCTATAATAGTTATAATAAAGCTTGTAACCAATATAATTGAGGTGATCAGGTATGAGTGTTGTCAATAATAATAATACATGTGATAGATTTCAAGAATCTGTATCCCAGCTATTAATTAAGCATAAAAGTATATTGGATGTTCTTACTAAACAACAAGAATCAATAACTAGGGTTAATCGTGCTATTGTTAAAGCTGTTACCTCCTGTGGTTGTATAGAGATTCATGCCTCCAAGCAAGAAATTGAAGATGAAATTTCTATAGAAAATATCCATAATGCTTTAGACAGCCATCTAAGTGGAAAATTATGTGATCAATGTGACTATATTGTGCAACAGGAGATAGGTAACCATATGTTTTACCTTGCTTCCCTTTGTAACTTATTAGACTTAAATCTACTAGAAATAATTCAAAAGGAAGATAAAAAGATTAAAACCTTAGGCATTTATAATATGTTAAGATAAACAAAAAGAAATCCATCTAGGATTTCTTTTTAGTTTTAAAATGCATATTCTAAAGCTTCATATAAGTTTGATACCCCCATAATTTCTAACCCCTCCACCTTCAATCCCTTTAAATTACTGCTTGGAATAAGACATTTTTTAAAACCCATCTTTTTCCCTTCAATTAGCCTCTTTTCTATAAATTGAACTGAACGAACCTCCCCTGTTAGCCCCACTTCTCCAATAGCGATTAGATCAGGATGGATTTTTATATTTTTAAAACTTGATGCAATAGCAATAACTACTCCTAAATCCAAAGCAGGTTCATCAATCTTTAAACCTCCAACTATATTTACATAGGCATCCTGATTTTGTAGCTCCATCCCCAGCCTTTTTTCCATTATAGCCATAAGGAGTACTACTCTATTATAGTCAATGCCAGTGGCCATTCTTCGGGGCATCCCAAAACTAGTGGTACTTACAAGTGCTTGAAGTTCTACCAAGACAGGTCTTGTACCTTCTAATGAGGGAATTACTATTGTGCCTGGACTACCTATCGGTCGGCCACTGAGAAGCATTTCCGATGGATTTAAGACCTCCTCTAAACCTCTAGAACCCATTTCAAATATACCTATTTCATTAGTAGAACCAAATCTGTTTTTAACAGCCCTTAAAATCCTATAAGTATGATGCCGTTCTCCTTCAAAATATAGTACAGTATCCACCATATGTTCTAATACCCTAGGACCTGCTATAGCCCCCTGTTTTGTCACATGACCTACAATAAATGTAGCTATATCCTTTTCCTTAGACAATAACATTAGTTTTGCAGTAACTTCCCGGACTTGACTTACACTACCAGGGGCAGAAGATATCTCTGGTTGATACATGGTCTGTATTGAATCTATCATCAATATATCTGGTGCTATATCATTGACCACATTTTCAATTATAGGAAGGTTTGTTTCGGCTAAAATAAATAGCTTCTTACTTTGGGTGTTTAGACGTTGGGCCCTAATTTTTATTTGTTTTAAAGATTCTTCTCCGGAAACATATAAAACCTTTAAGCCCTTTGCTGCCAATTGGCTACTTATTTGTAAAAGTATTGTGGACTTACCGATACCTGGATCCCCTCCTATTAATATTAGGGACCCTGCTACCACCCCTCCCCCTAATACCCTATTTAATTCAGCCATTCCTGTAAAAAATCTCTCCTCCTCATCAATGGATACTTCATCTAAAGTCATAGCTTTGTTAGAAGACAAATAGCTAGTTTTTTTTCCTAAAGTTGAAGAATCATAAAGTTCTTCAACTAAACTATTCCATTCCTCACATTCAGGACATTTTCCCAGCCACCTTAAACTTTCATAACCACATTGTTGACAAATATATCTCTTCTTTATCTTAGCCATGTTCTTCCCCTTTTTATAGTTTTATTATATTATAGGATAATTTGAAAGGTTTTGATATGCCTCCTCTGAAAATTTCAGTATTTATTAATAAATACTCCCATTCCTCCGATTGCATTTGTTAGATAATACCATAAAAAGGAGAATCCCTAAGGATTCTCCTTTTGTTAGTTTATTTTACTTTAAAATGTAATTCATTATTTACCTCATCTACTATAACATGGTCGCCAGTTTTAATGGCTCCCTTTAGCATTTCTTCAGATAATTTATCTTCCACCATTTTCTGAATAGCCCTTCTAAGGGGACGGGCACCATATTCTAAATTGAATCCTTCTTTTACTAAAAAGTCTTTAGAGCTTTCTCCAAAGTCTACTTTTATTTCTAGCTTCTCTAATCTCTTTGAAAGATCTTTAAGCATTATCGATATTATCTCTCTTAAATGTATATCCTCTAATTGATGAAATACTATAACTTCGTCTATCCTATTTAAGAATTCTGGGCGGAAGGCCTTTTTTAACTCTTCCATAATATTATCCTTCATTTTATTATAAGCACTGGCCTTTGGGTCTTCCACTGATGCAAACCCAAGAGTCTTTTGTCTTCTAATAGTATGTGCCCCTACATTTGAGGTCATAATTACAATAGTATTCTTAAAATCTACCGTTCTCCCTTTACCGTCTGTCAATCTCCCATCTTCTAAAATCTGTAAAAGCACATTGAATACATCAGGATGGGCCTTTTCTATCTCATCCATCAATATCACTGAATAGGGTTTCCTTCTAACTTTTTCAGTTAATTGCCCCCCCTCATCATAGCCCACATATCCCGGTGGAGAACCTATCAATCTAGATACGGTATGTTTCTCCATATATTCAGACATATCTATACGAATCATAGCGTCTTCTTCACCAAACATCACTTCTGCCAAGGCCTTGCTAAGTTCTGTTTTCCCAACCCCGGTAGGACCTAAGAAAATAAATGAACCAATAGGCCTATTGGGGTCTTTTAGTCCTACTCTTGCCCTTCTTATAGCTTGGGATACTGCACTTACTGCTTCATCTTGTCCCACCACTCTTTTGTGTAATTCATCTTCTAAATTTAATAATCTCTCACTCTCTTCCTCGGCAAGTTTTTTTACTGGGACCCCAGTCCAATTAGACACAATATGGGCTATATCCTCTTCATCTACTTGATTTTTATTATCTTTAGCTCTGTTTTCCCAGTTTTCCTTGATTTCTTCCAATTGTTCCTTTGATTGTTTTTGCTGATCTCTAATTTTTGCCGCCTTCTCAAAATCTTGGCTGGAAATAGCCTCTGCCTTTTCCTGTTCTAATCTTTCAATCTTATCTTCTAACTCCTTAATCTCTGGCGGGGCAGTTAGAGTACTTAATCTAACCCTTGATGCCGCCTCATCTATTAAATCTATTGCCTTATCTGGCAACTGCCTATCACTAATATATCTATTGGATAACTCTACTGCTGCCTTTAATGCCTCATCGGTAATCTTTACCCTGTGATGGGCTTCATATCTATCCCTAAGTCCTACTAATATTTTTAATGCTTCCTCCGTTGTAGGTTCTCCTACTATTATAGGTTGGAATCTTCTCTCTAATGCTGCATCCTTTTCAATATACTTCTTATATTCATCTAAGGTAGTAGCCCCTATGGTCTGCAATTCTCCCCTTGACAATGCAGGCTTTATAATATTTGATGCATCTATAGCACCTTCTGCTGCTCCTGCCCCTACAATGGTGTGCAATTCATCAATAAAGAGAATTACATTATCAGAATTTCTAACCTCTTCCATAACCTTTTTTAATCTATCTTCAAATTCTCCCCTGTATTTTGCTCCTGCCACCATAGCAGATAAATCTAGAGTTATAAGCCTCTTATCTTTCAAGTTCTCAGGAATTTGACCAGCATTAATTTTATGGGCTAGTCCCTCTGCAATAGCGGTTTTACCCACCCCTGGTTCTCCTATTAAAACTGGATTATTTTTTGTCCTCCTGCTTAGTATCTGAATTACCCGTTCTATCTCTTTATCCCTTCCTATAACTGGGTCAACTTTCCCATCCTTAGCCAATTGGGTTAATTCACGTCCATATTGATCAAGGGTTGGGGTATCTGATTGTTCTTTTCCTTTAGCTTTGCCCACATTAGGAGGAGATGAGTTTAACATATTATAAACTTCCTGTCTAGCTTTATCTATATTAATACCCAGTTCATGTAAAATCCTAGCTGCCACACCTTCTCCTTCCTTAATCAATCCTAATAATAGGTGTTCGGTGCCAACATAATTATGGTTGAGATTTCTTGCCTCTGCTATACTTAATTCTAGTACTTTTTTTGTTCTAGGTGTATAGCCCACTATTTGGGTGCTGGCAGTTTCTCCCCTGCCTATAATCTTAATAACTTCATTTCTCACCTTTTCTAAATCAATACCTAAGTTTTTAAGGGCTACTGCTGCAATCCCATCTCCTTGCCTAATTAATCCTAAGAGCAAGTGCTCTGTTCCTACATAATTATGATTAAGCTGACCAGCCTCCTGTTGTGCAAAAACAAGGGCTTGTTGAGCCTTTTCTGTAAATCTTCCAAACATTGCCATAAATATTGCCTCCTTTAATTATTCAAACTTTCACGAATATACTGAGATCTGACCTGATCCCTTTCTTTTTCATTCATTTTTTTATTGTATCTCTTTTGCAACATTCCTGCCTGGGTATGAATCATTAAATGATTTATCACTTTAATATTTATATCTTCAATATATCCTAAATCAATGCCTAATCTAACATAAGATAAAAGTTTCATGCATTCTTCTGAAGTTATACTTCTTGCATACTTTAGGGTCCCATAGGAACGGTAAATTTTATCCTCTATATTTAAAGGATTATAATCCTGTAAGTATTTCCTTATTTGTCTTTCTCTTTTGATGGTTTCTTTTGCTACAGAGTGGAGCTTCGATATTATTTCTTCCTCTGAAAAGCCTAGGGTAATCTGGTTTGATATCTGAAATAGATCCCCTACAAATTCAGATCCTTCTCCATAAAGTCCTCTTATTGTTAGGCCTACCTTGGTTATTGCTTCCATAAGGGAGTTTATCTGGCCTGTCAAAACTATACAAGGAAGATGTAGCATTACAGAAGCCCTAAGACCTGTACCTACATTTGTAGGACAAGCTGTTAAATAACCTAGTCTTTCATCAAAGGAGAAGGAAATGTTTTCCTCAATTAAATCATCTACCTTATCTGCCATACTCCATACCTGATTTAATTGAAAACCTGGTAAAATACATTGCATTCGAATATGGTCCTCCTCATTCACCATAATACTTATTTCTTCATTTTCTTGTAAAATCACTGAGCCAATTCTACTCTTAGCAAGGTCAGGGCTTATTAGGTGTTTTTCCACTAAAACCTGCTTTTCCAGAGGAGGGGAGGAATCCATATCTATTATTTTAAATTGATGGGAAATAGCAGAGTTGCTTTTTGTAATACTATTGAAAACCATATTTTTTATTTCATCTGCTTGTTCTTTATCCATCAGGGTAGGCATAACTTTATCTTGGATATTTCTGGCCAATCTTACTCTGCTGCTTATAACAATATCATTTTCTTTTCCATCTATATTATTCCAAACCAAAGCCATTCCTCCTTAAAGTTCTTGATTCTTAGCTTTTAATTCATCTCTAATCTTTGCAGCTAATTCATATTCTTCATTTTCAATTGCCTTTTTCAATCTTTTATTTAATTCTTCTAAATCCCTTTTTATTTTAATTTTACTATCTACATTATGGGGGATTTTCCCTGTATGTTTGTCACTACCATGGATTCTTCGGATTAATGGATTTAATTGTTTTCCAAAAGTTTCATAGCATTGATTGCAACCTACCTTACCAGTTTGTTTAAAGGTGGAATAGCGTATTTTACAAAGGGGACACACTAAATCATAAGTCCTTTGGGGTTGACTGGAAGGAAAGGAAAATCCACCACTATCTAATAATCCTGAGAAAAATTTATGAAAGTCAAATAGATGATCATCCTCTAAAAGTCCTTCTAATTTATTGGCACAAGGTTCACAAAGATTAAATGCTTGTTTTTCCCCATTTACAATTTTTGTTATATGGACAACTGCTTCCCTTACATTACAATTTTCGCATTTCATAATGCTATCCTCTCCAATCTAATTCTTTGTAACTAAATAATTAACTATTAATACTATTATTACCCTTTACTAGTCATATTTTAACAAGATTTCCATAGTTATTTTAACAAATATTTTATTTTACAACAATAATACTATTATTCCCTTAGTGGATAGATCGTAAACTAGTGTCTTTAGTATTATATACTACATATTGTATATAGTATATCATATATGTCAATATGTTGGGTATTATATGAGAGAAGGTTTTCCCATTCATAAAAAAAGCACCCTGATAATCAAGGTGCTTTATAAGTTATATTATTCTTCTTCCTGGGCACTTTCTATTATTTTTTCACTAAGCTGGGCAGGCACTTCCTCATATCGAGTGAATTCCATCGTAAATTCTCCCCTGGCTTGAGTCATGGACCTTAGTTCTGTTGCATATTTGGCCATTTCTACTAAGGGTGCCTCAGCAATAATCTTTTGCTTATCCTTTATAGGTTCCATTCCCAGGATTTTACCCCTCTTTTTATTGATATCCCCCATAATATCCCCCATATAGTCTTCTGGTACAATTATTTCCACATGATATATAGGTTCTAATAATACAGGATTTGCTTCTTTCATGCCCTTTTTAAAGGCAAGGGAAGCTGCCATCCTAAAGGACATCTCATCTGAATCCACTGTGTGGTAGGATCCATCAAAGAGGGTGAATCTTACTCCTGTAACAGGATATCCTGCCAGTACTCCCTTTTCCATACATTCCCTCAGCCCCTTCTCTACTGCTGGAATATATTGACGAGGAACAACCCCTCCTACTATTTTATCTACAAATTCGAAATCAGTTTCTCCATCTCTAATCGGTTCAAAGTCTATAAATACATGTCCAAATTGTCCCCTTCCACCAGATTGTTTCTTATGTTTCCCTTCAGCGGTGGATTTGCCTGTAATTGTTTCTCTATAGGGAATCTTTGGATCCTCTAAAATAACATCTACTCCAAATTTATTTAACAATCTTTTGCTGATTATTTCCAGATGCATTTCACCAAGACCTGATACTAAAGTTTCCTTTGTTTCTGTATTTCTAGACACTACAAAAGTTGGGTCTTCTTCCATCAGCCTTTGTAAGCCTGAACCTATCTTATCCTCATCACCCTTGGATTTTGGTAAAATGGCCTGGGATATTATAGGCTTTGGAAATTCAATGGGGCTAAATAATATTGGGTTATCAGGATCACATAAGGTATCACCGGTGGTGGTAAATTGTAATTTTGAAAATGCTCCTATATCTCCTGCCACTAATTTTTCAACATCAATTTGCTTTTTACCTTGTAGGATATATATATGACTCAATTTTTCTTTTTTATCCTTAGAAGCATTATACACATCTCCACTGGCGGTCAATGCACCTGAAACCACCTTAAATAGGGAGAGTTTCCCTACATATGGGTCTGCTATAGTTTTAAATACTATTGCTGAAAAAGGTTGGTTTTCATCATACTTTCTTTCAATTTCTTCTTCATCTTTAGGATTTATTCCTTCTACAGTTTTGCTTTCTTCTGGTGAAGGTAGAAAATCTATAATAACATCCATTAAAGAAACTATACCTATATTTTGTGTAGAAGAACCACATAGTAAAGGAATTAACTCCCCTTCTATTACACCTCTTTTTATACCTAAACATATTTCTTCCCTGGTTAATTCTTCTCCTTCAAAATATTTTTCCATTAGTTCTTCACTAGTTTGAGCAGCTGCTTCAATTATCATTTCTCTATATTCATTTACCTCGTCTTCTTTATCTGCTGGAATCTCGATTTCTATAGCCTTACCGTTCTTTATTTCCATTGCCTTCATATCTATAATATTAATTAAACCTTTAAAATTCTCTGCTTCTCCTATAGGCAATACAATAGGTACTACAGCATTACCTATATAATCCCTTAATTGGGTCAACACCTTATTAAAATTGGCATTTTCCCTATCTATCTTATTTATCATAATTGCACTGGGAATTCCGTATTCCTTTACATGGGAAAAAGCTTTTTCTGTACCTACTTCTAAACCAGAAACTGAGTCTACCACTATTAATCCGCTATCTACCACTCTAAGTGTTGCAATCATTTCCCCAATAAAATCAAAATATCCTGGAACATCCAGTGCATTGATCTTATGTCCTCTATATTCAATAGGAATAGTAGATGTGCTAATAGAAAATGTTCTCTTTATTTCCTCTGGATCATAATCAGAAATAGTAGTTCCGTCTTCCACCCTGCCCATTCTGTCAACTAATGACCCATTAAAAGCCATTGCCTCTACTAGTGTAGTTTTTCCACTACTACCATGACCTATGATCCCGATATTTCTAATTTCATTTGTCTTATACACTTTCATAAATTGCTCCCCCTGACTAGATTAATTTTTTGAGTAATTATATAATTCTATTTTTCTTCAATAAAATCCTCTTTTTTAATTACCTAGAGTCACCTTTTAAGTATATCATATTTATAATATT
>DUPX01000064.1 GCA_012838085.1 Eubacteriaceae bacterium | reverse complement strand
ATAGTTCTTAATTATTTAAATAAATCTACCCCAAGTAATGAAGAAATCCCTATCACTACCAGGTAAAGCAGACACCAACAGCTTTAGGTCCTAAATGGGCTCCTATCACTGGTCCTAGATCTGTTATTTCTAGCTTTGCCTTTGGGAATTTCTTTTCTAAGGTAGCCTTAATTTCTAAAGCTTCCTCTTCATTAAATATTTGGGGGATATAAATTGTTTTTACTTCCTCTGGAATGTTTTTTATCATCATTTCGATTGCTTTTTTCTTGCCCCTTACTTTACCTACAGGTTCTATAATTCCATTTGATACTTTCAAAATAGGTTTTACATTTAAAATTGTCCCAACAAAGGCTTGGGCTCCAGACAGTCGGCCACCTTTTTTTAGATAATCTAAGGTGCCTACTGTGAGATAAATTCCCATCTTTGTTTTTTGGTCTTCTATTGCTTTTTCTATTTCTTCTCTAGTCTTTCCTTCTTTAGCCATTTCATGGGCTTTTATTGCCATATGTTTAAGATTTGCTACAGAGGTCAGGGAATCAATTACAGTGACTTTCTCACTATCTACCATATCCGCTGCTATTAAGGCACTATTATAAGTTCCACTTAGTTTTGAGGATATTACTATTGTCACTACTTCTTTACCCTCATCTATAGCTTCTTGAAAAACTTTAGCAAAGGCTCCAGATGATGGTTGGGAGGTGGTGGGAAAATCCTCTGATGTTTTTAATTTATCAAAGAATTCTTCAAACTCCCCCGGTGAACCCTCAATATTATCCTGTCCTTGAAAATGAACCATTAATGGTACTACTTTTATATTGTATTTTTTAATTTCATCTTTCGTTAAATATGCTGTACTGTCTGTAACGATTTGAATTTTTGACATTTATGTCCCCCCTAATTTTAGCTTATTATTATATTATAATTAAAAAAACCTTTTTTACAAAATCTTATTCTTCGATGGCCTATGATGTACCTATAACGGAACGACGAGGGCGCCGTTCCCTACGGGTGGGTTGGGGTGGAACCCAAACCCTACAACCAGATCCCATGACAAATACAACCAACCGAACGTCCAATGATGCACCCTACAACGAAACGACGAGGATGGTATTCCCTAGGGGTGGGGGAGATTAACTATTTTCTAGTTTAATAGCTGTTCCCCTTACCCCCGGTTCAGCTGGCTGTATTATTAATTTTCTAGGAATCCTTTGTTTTAATTCTTCCACATGGCTTATCAATCCTACACTTAATCTTTCTGAATGTAGCTTTTCCAGGCTATTTATTACTATTTCTAATAGGTCCCTATCTAAGGTTCCAAAACCCTCATCTAAGAAGAAAAATTCTAAGGGAGCCTTTCCCTTTAACTGGATGTGGGAGGATAGGGCTAAAGCTAGTGCCAAAGAGGTTAAGAAGGTTTCTCCACCAGAAAGGGTTTGGGTTCCCCGTCTAACCCCACCATTAAAATCATCCCTAATAATAAAGTTCCCTGCTGTATCCAATTCTAATCCATATCTTCCTCTGGTAATTTTCTTTAATTCCTGAGAGGCCTCCCGGGCTATATACCTTAATTGTCCCTTAGAAATAAATTCTACAAATGTATTGCCTTTAAAAAGACTTTCTAATTCATCCAATAATCCCCTTTGGTGATCTATAATCTTTTTCTCCTCTAAGGTTTTTGTTAATTCCTCTAGTTTTTTCTTAACATCTCTTACTTGGGTATTTTTTTCTATTAATTCCTGTTTCTTACTCTCTAAGTTTTTGCTGGTCTCTTCCCTTTCCCTTTGTATTTCATTCCATTTTTCTTCACTGATAGATCTACCAGCCATTCCGTTTTCCAACCTTTTTAGGTTTTCACTTATCTTAATTTTTTCTTCCTCAAAACCCTTTATTTGATTTATTAAATTTTCCCTTTCTTCAAGGGTTCTAAAGGCTTCTTCCACCCCTTGAATACTATCAAATTTGTTTTCAAAAATCATTTCTTTTAATAACTTGCTATTATCTATCCTATCTTTTTCCAATTGATCTAAAGTAGCCTTTAGTCCTCTTTGGTCCTTTTCCAGATTTATTTTTCCTTCACTATACTCTTCAAAATCTTTCTTTAGTTCTTTATATTTGTTTTCAATTGCTTTAACAGTGGATTCAATATTTTCTATTTCTTGTCTCGGGTTTTTTTCACCACAAACCTTTTTAATTTCATCTTTGATTTCAATTATTTGATTATTTACTCCTACTATATTTTCCCTAATTCTTACTAGCTGATTTTCTTTTTTATTTAGGTTTTCCTGGTTTTTACTAATTTTCCCCTGTAGCTTTTCCTTTTCCTCCTCCAGCTTCTCTATGCTGTTTTGTAATATTTCTAAATCTTTATCCTTTCTTTCTAAATCTTTAAGTTCTTCTTCTATAATTTCTACATTTAAATCTTTAAGTCTATTTACATAGTTGGTTTCCTTTTCTTCTAAAGATACTTTAAGATTTTTTAGATTATTCTGCCATTCTTTAATCAATCCCTCCTTTATTCCTATAAGGTTAATCTTTTCCTGTAGTGTTTTATGTTTGTCTTCTAATAATGCCTCTTTTTCCTCTAATTCTTGTCTTTTCTTATCCCTTAGGTCTTCTAGTCTTTTTATTTCACCATCATCTTGGAAAGTGGCCTTTTGGGGGTGATGAATGGAGCCACATACGGGACAGCTTTCTCCTTCTGATAAATCCTTGGCCAAAATTGCAGCCATGCTTCTTCCTTCAATAGATTTAATTTCCTCTTCTACCTTTAGCAGTTCTTTATTTAACAGATCTTTACTTATTATTAATTGTTCTATTTCTCTATCTATCTCTTTTTTTTCAATTCTTAAGGGTCTTAAAGTCTCTAATTGTTTTTCCATGTTAATGGTTAATTCTTTTACCTGGTGTTGGGCATTTTTATATTCCTGTTCTAATTCCCGACCCTCATATAGATTTTTTCTATACATTGGGGAAACTTGTAAACCTCTAACTTTATTTTTTGCTATTTTTATTTTCTCTAATAGTTCTAACTCTTGTTCTTTCTCCTTGTTTATATCGTCCTTTACGTCTAATATTTCAATGGTTATCTTTTCCCTATCCTTTTCTAAATTAAGATAATTAGCCTGTAGCTTTTCTAATTTCTCTAATTTTCTAACCCCTTCTTTCATTTTACTTTTTTCTATTAATAGTTTAGGGATATGCTTTTGGTTTTTTTCTTTTGCCTCATTATATAAGGGAGTTATTTTGTTTAATCTTTTTTCTATATCTTCTAATCTTTTAATACTTTCTGAATAATTCTTATCTACTTTGGCAAATTGGGCCTCCAGTTTATTTTTTTGCTGGATATAAGGTTGGATATTCTTCGCTCTTTCTGCCAAATCATATTCCCTCTTCTTTAACTTTATTTCATCTTCTTGGCCCTTTAATTCTTTATCCCTATAACTATATTCTTGATATTCCTTAGTAAGTCCATATAGTTCTTTATTAAGGTGGAATTTTTCATCGATTTGCTTAAATTTCTCTGTTATTTCTTTAAAATGGCTTTCTATTAATACCTTCTCCTCCTTAAGCCTGCCATAGCTCTCCTGGGTAATTCCTTCATATACCTTTAGTTTTCCTTCAATAAAATTATATCTTTCTAGTAGTTTCCTTTTATAATTTCTAATCTTTATTGATAAATGGGTACCATATTCCTGAAGGGCGAATATCCTTTCTAACATATCCCTTTTATCCCTACCGCTTAGCTGTAAAAACTCACTAAAATTTCCCTGGGGAAGGACCACCGAACGGGTAAAGTCATTCCCCTTCAAGCCTATTATCTCTATGATTTTATTATTTACAGCATTTACTTTCTCCTCTAGTACAATAGGGTTTTCCATATCAGTGATATCACATAATTTTACTTCCTGAGTTCTAGTGGCCCCTCCTTTTTCTTTTTTAAAATTTCGATAAACAAAGTATCTCTTTTTTTCCCCTTTGCTGCCTAATTCAAATTCATAATAGACATAGCCCCTATCACAATGGCTATTAATAATTCCGGATAAGTCTTTGCCTGATCTGGGGATTTCCCCATAGAGAGAAAGGGTTATAGCATCTAATATCGTGGATTTTCCACTGCCAGTGGGGCCAAATATTCCAAATAAGCCTAATTCTGTTAGGTGATGGAAATTTATTTCCTGTTCCTCTATAAAACTATTAATCCCACTAATCTTCAGTACCAGTGGTTTCAATTTCTTTCTCCCCTTCCCCTATAATCTTTATAAACATTTCTATTAGCTCTTGGCTTGGTTGGACTTCTCTTTCCTTTAAATAGAATTTCTTAAAAAGGTCCACCATATTTAGTTGGGATATATTATCTATCCTATTCTCTTCTAAAGCCTCTTCTTCTATTAGAAGGGGTCGTATTTCCACAATATCCTTTCTTATGTCCCTTAATGCTTTTATTTCATCCCTGGTAAGTACCCTATCAGTCTTAATTTCAAGATATACCCAAATATCTTCTTTAGCATGGTCTTGACACATCTTTAGGGCTTCTTCAATTCCCTCACACTTCCATATTTCTATAGGTTTATAGTTTTTTAGATAAATGGGCTTTACATCTGGTGGTTCACCTGTGTTTACATCAACTCTATAGACACATTTACCATAGTTTATTTCACTTTTACTATATTGGAGGGGGGAGCCGGAATAATAGGCCTTATTAAAACTGCCTATTACCTTTTGGGGGCGGTGAAGATGGCCTAAGGCTATGTATTGGGCATTAGGTAGCTGTTCTGCCCCTACAGCCATAGTTCCTCCTAGCTGAATCTGCCTTTCTGAATCACTTTCTTCCCCTCCTATCATATATAGGTGGGAAAGGGCAAGATTTATGGTATCTTCTCTATAATATTTAGAGAGTTCCTTAAATATTTCTCCAATTCTCTGGGAATAGGATTGTTGGGCTTCTGCCTCATCCTCTTGGATGCTTATAATTTCATTAATTCTCTTTTCACTAGGATAGGGTAGGGTTATAATAACTGCCCTTTCCTTTCCTATGGCCAGCTCTAAATATCCTGGTCCGGATTGGACCACCTGAAAGCCACCATATTTTCCTGTAGGTACCACACTTCTAGGATATCCTAAAAGTATTATTCCCTGTTCATATGCTAAGGGACTAGCGGCCATAAGTCTATCTGGGTTATCATGATTGCCGGCGATAACTACTATTGGTCTTTGTCCATCCTTTGATAGTCTTTTCATGGACTTATAGAATAATTGTTCCGCTACCGCTGGTGGATTATAATGGTCATATATGTCCCCCGCCACTAATATTAGATCAATATTTTCCCTATCAACTATTGCTTCTAATTCTTCTAAAAACTTTTCCTGTTCTGGTAGTCTGCTATATCCTTCTAAACTCTTGCCTAGATGCCAATCCGATGTATGAAGTATTCTCATATTCTAACCCCCTCATTTTTATGGAGTAGATATAAGTAGGCTTCCTTTACCCTTCTTCCCCTAATCTTTTCTAAGGCCTCCCTATATAACTCTATCTGATAGCGATATCTATTAATTAGATCATTTTTGGATTCTTCATTATAATAATAATCAGTTTTATAGTCTATCAATACAAAATCTTCCCCCTCCTGGAAAAAACAATCTATAACCCCTTGTATTAATATTTCTTCTTCCCAGGAAGAGTCTAGATTGGGTAATACTTCTTCAGCCTTTTTCACTAAATTAAAGGGAGTCTCCCTATATATAAAATCTGACTCTAACATTCTTTTGCCCAATGGCGATGTGAAAAAACTCAACAGTCTTTCAATATCTACTGACTGGGCTTCCTCTTCCCTAATAAATTCTTTTTCCACCATCCAATTTATTTGTTCCTGGATACTGTCTTTGCTAGCCACCCTATCTAACTTTAAATGCTGTAATATAAAATGGGTGGCAATACCCCGCTCTTGACCCGTCAGCTTTCCCTTTCCCTCCATAAAGGCCGGTCGCTTAGTCATAGCAGGGATATTTGTGGCTAATGGCAAAAGATGTTTTTCTTTAATATTTTTTATGTCTGTTACAGTTAATTTTGAAGGAAGTTTTGTTGCCCCGTAGTTTTTATAACTCCAATTTAAAGTTTTAATTATATCTCTTGATTCTTCTCCCTTTGGAATAAAGTTTAATAATTGCTCCCTTAAAATTTTTCCGTCTAATTGTTTTTTATGCTCTTTTCTGGAGATATCCTGAAGACTTATGGAGGAGATTTCCCATAGGGAGGGATCCCTAATAAGTTTTTCCTCTCCCCATTCTAGCCCTGCCCTCTCCCTAAAGACCTTCCCCTGGGGATGTCTTAGTAGCAATGGACATAACCAATCTAAATAAGTGTTCCCATTGGCAAAATTATAAGTCCCTATGCCCTGACTCCACTTTTTTAATTTATTATCTAGTTTATCTGCCAAACCTATCATTATCAGCTTATTCTTTGGTCTAGTCATTGCCACATACAGCACTCTCATTTCCTCTGAGAGATTTTCATACTTTATCTTATATTTCATAGCTATTTTTGCAATACTATCATTAAATGTTCTATCCTCTAAATTTACAAATTTTGGCCCAAGTCCTAAGTCCTTATGAAAGAGTATATCTTCTTTAGTGTCCTGAAGATTAAATTTCTTCCCCATTTCTCCAAGAATTACAATAGGAAATTCTAAGCCCTTACTCTTATGAATACTCATAATACGGACCACATTGTCATTCTCCCCTAGATTTTTCGCAGTTCCCATATCACCACTGGAGGATTTTAATTGATCCACAAATTTTATAAAGTGAAAGAGCCCTCTTAATGAAGATTTTTGAAATTGGCTTGCCCTATCTAGAAGTAATCTTATATTGGCCTGTCGCTGAATTCCTCCAGGCATTGCCCCTACATAGTAATAATAGTTACTCTCTATCAGAATTCTCCAAATAAAATCCTCTATGGGCATATATCTAGAGCTTTCCTTCCATTCTTCTATCTGCTTAAAGAATTTCTGAATTTTTTCACTAAGATTGTCCCCATAATTTTTATTATATTCCTCTAAAGCTTGGGAGAATCTATCCTTTGGACTAGAACCTCTAATCTTTATTAATTCCTCTGGAGTAAAATTGAAGATTGGAGATCGCAATACACTTAGTAATGGTATATCCTGCTGTTTATTATCTATCACCCTAAGTAAATTCATTAGGATATTTATCTCAATGGCATCAAAATAGCCGGTATTTATATCTGCATAAACAGGTATTCCCTGACCGGTAAAAACTTCTGAATACTTTTCTGCCCATCCCCTAGTAGTTCTTAATAATACTACAATATCCTGGTATTTTACTTTTCTATAGGTGTTTTCCTTGCTATCGAAAATTTCTGTGTTTAACAACTTCTTTATACGATGGGCCACCCAAAGGGCTTCCATTTCAATATTCTCTAGCTTCTCCCCATCTTCATTTTCCTTTTCTATCTCTCCATCAGTTTCTATTATATTAAATTCCACCGAAGGATCCTCTATCCCTTCAAAGTCTCCCCCTAGATAAAGTTTTGCCCTTTTATCATAATCTATTTCTCCAAATTCTCTACTCATCAAATGGCCAAATATGAAATTTACTGAATCTAAAATGGGTTTTTGGCTTCTAAAATTTTTTCCTAAATCTATCCGCCGATTGATAGAACCTTTTTCATCCTTGAAATTTTCATATTTATCAATAAATAAGGAAGGGTCCGCCAATCTAAATCTATAAATACTTTGCTTTACATCCCCTACTAAAAATAAATTATCTTTTCCTTTTATACTGTTTATTATAGTTTCTTGGATAAGATTGCTATCCTGATATTCATCTACAAATACATAATCAAATCTATCCTGATATTCTTCTGCCGCTTCTTTAAACTTCAAAATATCCAATGCATAATGTTCTAAATCATTAAAATCTAAAATCCCCTTTTCTTGTTTTTTCATTCTATATAAGCTGGCCAATTCCATTACTAATTGGGATAAATATTTCATATGGGGATAGATAGTATTTAATTGTTGTACAATTTCCTTAGGAGTCCTTACTAATAGTTTTTTCCCTATATCCTCTAGAACATCTTTTCCCTTATCCCTTAAATCCTTGCTGGCATTTTTCAAATCCTCATTAACACCTCTAGCAGGTTTTAATCTTTTATGTTGAATGCCCTTAAGCCCTTCATAAAAAGGGGTTAAACCTTCCTCAAGTCTTTTCCTTAAATCTCTAACTTGATTAATATCATCTTGGATAATATCTATATAAACCTCTGGTCCCCATGGGGACTCGGCAATACTTTTTGCCTCCTGAAAATAATTTAGAGCCCCCTCTATATCTATAAGTAGCTGTTCTTTTAATGTTATTGCCCATGGACTTTGGGAAAATCCCCTTTCATCCAATAGAAAATCCTCTACCTTTTCACTTAGCCATTCTTCCGGCTGGGGTTTGCTTTGGATAAATTCATATAATCTTAATACTATATCTTGCAATCCTAAATCACTGCGATTGCCCCCATACATCTCCACTAATTCTAGGAAATCCTTATGGCCCTTTTCATATTGGTTTTCAAATAATTCTTCTAAGGCTTCTAACTTTAGTAAACTAGTTTCTGTTTCCTCCCCAATACGAAAAATCGGATCTAGATTAATTAAATGGAAATATTTCTTTATAATATCTATACAAAAGGAATGAATAGTGGAGATATAGGCCCGGTCTAATAGCTGTACCTGTCTTCTAATATGTTCTTCTTCCCCTAACCCCTCTTCTATGGCAGAGTATAATGCCTTACCAATTCTTTCTCGCATTTCCCCCGCCGCCCCATTAGTAAAGGTCACAATTAGAAATCTATCAATATCCTTATTATCTTTAATAATCAATTGAATAATTCTCTCTACTAATACTGCCGTTTTCCCAGAACCTGCCGCCGCTGATAATAATAGATTTGAATTTCTGCTATCAATAGCCAATTGCTGATTATCCGTCCACTTAATCATTATCTTTCACCCCCTGTTTACTTTGTAATACCTTTATTACCTCATCATTATTTAATTTATTTATATTGTGATAATAATTATCTTCAAATAGGGTGTCAAATTGACAGATTCCCCTATATTCACAATAATCACAGGCGGTTTTCTTTCCTTGCTTTACTGGATAAATCCTGATATTACCCCTTAACATTTCCTCGCTGATATCTTTTACTAAGGTCATAGCATGATCAAGTAATTGGTAAAAGTCTTCCTCTTCTAAAACTGGAGAGTTTTTATAAAATTTATCCTCTTTGGTTAAACCCACAGGAATTATTTTGGAGTGATTTTTTATATCCCTATCCATAGCTCGTATGATATTGATGTCCTTCAAGGCTAACCCCTTCATCTTTAATTCCTTTTCTATCTCTTCTTCTACCTTTTCTATAATCTTTTCATCGCTTTTCACCATTGGATCATCTATTTTAAAATAAAATATTCCAGCTGGCTTTAGGGGTCTTTTAGAATTTTGCTGCAACAATGCTCCTATATAGACTATAAGCTGTAAACTCAATCCATAATATATATCTGATAGGTTAAAATCTATTCCCCCAGATTTATAGTCAATAATCTTTACATAATCCTCCCCATCCCCTTGTAAAATGTCTACCCTATCTATTCTACCCTCTAGAAAAACCTTGCTGCCGTCAGACAATTCTATCTCTAGAGGGGGGAAGAGCCCATTCCTGCCAAAGGCAATTTCATGGTATAATAAATTAAATTCTCCTGCCTTTAGATGGGAAGTTAAGGTCCAGATAGCTCTTCTGCTTATTCTCTTCAGTCTTTTTACTAAGTATTTATACCGATGGGTGCTTTCAAACACCCCTTCTCCATAGCTGGGAACCATCTTATCTACTACAGTATCCATGATTTTATCTGCTGTTTCCCTATCTATATTTCTCCAATCTAAATTTTCTTCCTTAAGTTTGTCAGTAAACATAGATAAGGATTCATGGAGCAACACTCCTACATCAGGGGCTTCCACCTTATACTCTTTTACTTCCCTAGGTCTAAGGCCATATTTTATAAAGTGGGCAAAGGGACAATTGGCATAACCCTCTAATCTAGACACACTAGAATATATGGGATATTTATAGATATATTTAGCTCGGGCAGAACCCACTTCTTCCACTTGGTTTTTATGAAAAAGGCCTTCAATAATATTCTCCCTAATATCCTTCCATTGTTCCTGTTGGTAAAACCACCTATAAACCTCCCACCAAAAACCATGGACTGTACCTCCATCTGCCGCTGTCCTTAAATTTTCTACCAGGTGTTTAAAGGTGCCCTGGGGAGTAGATATAAGTTTTTTCTGTATATCTAATTCCTCAATAATATCATTTTTCTCTACTAATTTAGGAAAGATCATTTTTATCCTATCTATTAGACTAGAAGGACGAAGGGCCTTCCCCTCACCATCAGCTAAGGCACAGCTTAACCACAGATAATCCTGAGGCTTTGCCATAGAGGAATATATAAGATATCTTTCCTGGAGGGAGCGGCTTTCATAATCTGTTCCTAAATCTATGCCAAATTCCTGAAGGCTGACCTTTTCCTCATTGGATAGAATATCCTTTTCATCTAAGCCAGAGGGCAATACCCCATCATTTACTCCTACTATAAAAAGTGCCTTAATATCCTGGCTTTTAGATCGCTGGATCTGCCCTACTAAAACCTGGTCAAGGGTGGTGGGAATAATACCTATCTCATAGGAAGAAAAGCCCGATTCTAAAATTGAATAGTATTCCCTTAAGGCTATCCTCTCTTGACCTAATATTTCTACTAATTGGTCTAAGGTATTCATAACAATATTCCATATTTGGGTGTTTTCATTTACATATTCATATAAGCCCTGTTCTCTGAGGTTTGCTATCCATACCTCTAATCTTTCCCTTAACTTTACCTCTTCTAGATACTCAAAAAGAATTCTTGTAATTTTCTCAAAGCTATTCTTTCCCTTTATTTTTTCTTGCATTTTAAGGAGGGGTTGGATAAATGTCTCTCGACTATTATTTAATTGCTCTAGTTCTTCCTCCTTACCATATTCAAAGGGAGCCTTCCACTTATTACCCCTTATTCCATATTGGAGGATATAGAGTTCAAGTTTTTCGTATTGGTCTATGGTTAGAGGACTAAATCCTGTTTTAAATAATCTGGATATCTCTTCATATCTATAACCTTTGGTAATCACTTCTAAGGTAGATAATATAAATTGGATGATAGGATTATTCATTATACTTCTTTTCTGGTCCAAAAAATATGGAATCTGGTGTTCATCTAAGGTCCTTTTTATAATACTTCCATAACTCTCCATATCATTGGATACAATAGCAATTTCCCTCCATCTATAGCCCCGCTCCCGGACTAGTTCTACTACCTTTGCCACCATGTATTCAATTTCGCTATAGATATTACTTCCCTTAAATATCTCAATATTTTTCACTTCATGATTATATGGATAATAGGGGTAGCTATATAGTTCCCTTTCTAGATAACGAATTTCTCCATTGATATACTTGTTTTCTTCATGGTTTAAATCTATTACCTCTTCTTTTAAATTCATCTCCCTGGCAGCTGATTTAAGCCTTTTGTATATTTTTTTAGACAGGAAAAAAACCTCCCTATCCCTGGCAGCTTCATCATTGTCCATAGGTAGGCTTATAGTAGTACTTTTAGTTGTCTTCATCAACTTTTGAATTATTGCTGTAGTTTGGAGAGGAAAGTTACTAAAGCCGTCAATCCAAATATGACTATTTCTTAAGAAGCTGGATTGGTCTATTTTTTCTAATAATAAATCCATAGCATCGTCGCTATCCATATAAGAAGCTTGAGACTTTTCTAATAATTTATCATAGATATTGGTTATATCTTTTAGTTTTTCTTTCATCATTCCCTCTTTCATTAATTCTAATTGCATCTTTAAGTGCTGGGGATAAACATTGTTTTTCTTTAAGGCACTTACTAATTCTATAAATTTTGATATAAATCCATAATGAATAGCTGTTTTATTGTAAATATTTAACTGGTCTTGAATTTCATTTATAACCTTTCTAATCATCATGCTCTTACCCTGTTGGTCTATGGGCACCCTGGTTATTCCCCCTGTTTCATTAAATACATGATAAGCCAAACGGGTAAAACTTAAAACCTCAATTCGCATAATACCAGGGGTATTAAGATATTGAATTAAGTCCCTCTCCGCCTGGAGGGTATATTGTTCTGGGACAACAAGTATAAGTCTTTCATTTTCGGTGTTTTTAAGGATCAGCTTAATATCCTCAAAAACTCTATGAGTTTTCCCTCTGGCTGCCCTTCCTAAGATATATTTAACAGACAAAACCTTCCCCCCCTACCACCTTTATGTTTTATTATATCAAAAAAAGAATTTTGCTTCCTTATAAATGCAAAAAGCAAGGCAGAGGAAAATTTCTTACCTTGCTGATAAAATATTGCTAATTTTAAAAGTCCTAAAAGAATTTTTATCTTTATCTAAAGCCCTAATATATCTATCTTCTATCTTTATTACCTGTATCCTTCTCTGGATAATTCCTGATTCCTTCATATATATAATAGTTATTGTTTTATGGTTTCTTAGGGAGTCTAAAAGAACTTTTTCTACCATCTTTCCCACCACCAATAATTATTTAATTATATTATATAGAACATCTGTTCTGTTGTAAAGTTTTTTATTCTATAAAATTTAAAACAGTTATATTACATAAAATCTGTTGCTTAGCTTAATAATAAATAAAATATAAAAAATACATTGATACTTATATTAACTAGAAAGGGAGAATTTAAATGGTAAATAAGGATATTAAAGAAGGAAATCCTATTAATAGAATTGGGGCAGCATTAACTCGTTGGTCCATGAAATATATGCCAGATGCAAGTATATTTGCTGTAGTTCTAACATTCCTAGCCTTTATATTGGGAGTAATTATTGCTAAAGAATCTCCTTTGAATATGATTGTACATTGGTATACCGGTCTTTGGGAACTTTTAGCTTTTGCTATGCAGATGGCACTTATTATTGTTACCGGCTCCGCTGTTGCGAGTGCACCGGGAGCAAAGAAAATTATCGTAAGACTAGCATCAAAGGCAAAATCCGGAAAACATGCTGTATGGTTAGTAACATTTGTATCTATTCTTACATCTTTTCTACATTGGGGACTTAGTCTTGTTGTGGGAGCTTTGTTGGCAAAAGAAATTGCAAAGAACCTAAGGATTAAAAAGGTTCCCTTTGAATACGGTCTTATAGCGGCTGGGGCATATGTGGGCCAAATGACTTGGCAAGGAATGTTATCTTCTTCTATTGGACTTTTAATCGCAACTCCAGGGCACTTCTTAGTAGATGAGATTGGGGTAATTCCATTAAGAGACTATATGTTTAATACAATGAACATTATTGTAACCTTGTTATTATTATTATTTCCACCGATATTCGCTAGTCTTTTAACACCAAGGGATGAAAATATAAGACCTCTGGAAGATTCGGCAATTGAAATGATTGAGAAGGAAGATGAAACAGTTGAAAAACTCCCTAATGATCCATCTGTAGGAGATACATTAAATCATAGTAGAATTATAGCCTATGCCTTTGCATTAATGGGCATAATCTATATAGTCTATCACTTTGCTACAAAGGGATTTGATTTGGATATCAACATGGTTAATGCTATTTTCCTAATAACGGGAATAGTTATGCATGGAAATTTTGCTAATTATATAAATGCTATTAAAAATGCTATAGGTGGGGTAAGTGGTGTAGTCTTTCAATTCCCCTTATATGCAGGAATTATGGGAATGATTAAGTATTCAGGGTTAGTAAGCATTTTAGCAACAGCCATAGTCTCTATAAGTACCAATTTTACATTTCCTGTAATGACATTTTTAAGTGCCGCATTAATAAACTTATTTGTCCCATCTGGTGGTGGCCAATGGGCTGTCCAAGGACCGATTGCAGTAGAATCTGCAAAACTGATGAATGCAAATATTATTAAAACAGCCCTAGCTGTCGGTTATGGAAATACCTGGACAAATATGTTCCAGCCTTTCTGGGCCATTGCCCTCCTTGGGATAACAGGACTAAAGGCAAAAGATATTATGGGTTACTCTATAACAATAATGCTATTAAGTGGTTTTATATTTATTTTAGGACTACTCTTTTTACCAGTTTAAGATTAATAGGCTCCTGGAATAACAGGGGCCTATTAATTAACTATTTTATAATCCTTCTGGCTTATATATCCTCCTATTATCTAAGGTCCAGATTCTTTCAGAAAAGCCCCCCTCCTCTGTGGTAGATAGGGCAGTATCCATATCGTACATTCTAGCATCAATTAAATCTAAAAAGTGAAGGAGTTCAGCCTCTGGAATCAGAGGTTTTTTAGGACTACCAAATTCTGGTTCATAGTGGTGGGATAGCACCATATGTTCTAGGAGCAGAATTATTTCAGGTTGGGCCCCCACTTCTTCTCCTACCTTATTGATTTCCTTTATGCCCTGAATAATATGACCTAATAATTTCCCTTCTAAATTATAATCACTTACTATACCCAATTCATTGGCATCCATTTCCTCCACCTTTGCTATATCGTGGAGAATAATTCCTCCAAAGAGAAGATCTTTATTTAACTGGGGATATACTTCCAGTAATTTTTCTCCCAGCTTTAGCATGGTCAATGTATGATAAAGTAGACCTCCCCTTATGGCATGGTGGTTGGATTTAGCCGCTGGATAATACATCAACTTTTCTTTCTTGGCCTCTAAAATGGTTTCGGCGATTATATTTATATCCGTATTATCGATTTTTTCTAAATATTTTAGCACCTCATTATACATCCATTGGGAGTTATGGGGTGCACTTTGGACAAAATCCTCCATTAAAACACCATCACTTTCCTGGGCTGGCCTTATTTTTTCAACATTTAATTGTAACTGGCTTTGCCACTGGGTTACTCTACCCCTTATTTTCACCAATAAGTTCTCCTTATAAAGGCTTTCATCTACATTATTGGCATCCCAAATCTTCCCATTGACCTCTCCAGTCTTATCCCCCAGGTTTAGATCTATATATTGTTTATTGTTTTTATTTAACTTTACTTCCATATTCTTTATTATAAAAAAATTTTGTATTCTATCCCCTTCAACAAAATCTTCAATGCTTTTTATTTCTATACCGTCCTTAACTTTCATTCAAACCCCTCCTTGCCTTTAGCTGCTACCTATATAATAACAAATACCCCTAGTATTTTCTACTAAGGGTATTAAATATTCCTATATTATTTTACCTAAGAAGGTTTGCATTCTTTCGTTATCAGGGTTTTTAAATATCTTTTCTGGAGGACCCTCTTCTAATATTCGCCCCTCGTCCATAAAGACCACCCTATCGGAAACTTCCTGGGCAAAGGCCATTTCATGGGTGACAATTATCATAGTACGCTTTTCCTCTGCCAAGTCTTTAATGACCTTTAACACCTCTCCCACCAATTCTGGATCTAATGAAGATGTAGGCTCATCAAAGAGCATAATATCAGGATCTAGTGCCAATGCCCTTGCTATTGCAATTCGTTGTTTCTGTCCCCCTGATAATTGGGAAGGATAAACATCCCTTTTATATAGCAGTCCTACCCTGTCTAACAATTCCTCTGCTTTTTTAACAGCTTCTTCCCTGGTTTTATGAAGAACTATTATTGGTGCCTCAATGATATTTTCCAATACTGTCTTATGGGGAAATAGATTGAAGTCTTGAAAGACCATTCCCATCTTTAAGACACCCTGTCTTTTTTCTTCCGCACTAATGGTATAGTTATTCTTTTGGCTACCTTCTGCCACAATAACCTTTCCCTCCACCTCAATAGTACCCTCATGGATACTCTCTAATTGGTGAAAACACCTTAGCAGAGTACTTTTACCTGAACCGGAGGGACCAATTACTGATACTACCTCTCCTTGGCTAATGGAAAAGTCAATATTTTTTAATACCTCTAAGGTATCAAAGTTTTTACATATATTAGTTGCTCTTATCATTTCCATAATAACTACCCCTAATTATAAAATCCATATTTATTTTCAATCTTATTAAAGACCCATACTACCACAGTGGTAAATGCTAAATAAAAAATTGCAGCCAATAAATAGGCACTAGTATTAAAATCCCTAGAAACCACCTGTTTTGCATTTCTAGTAACATCTGCAAGGGTTATGGAAGCCACCAATGCAGTATCCTTTACTAAGGTTATAGCCTCATTAGACAGGGGCGGTAGAACCCGCTTTACAGCCTGGGGGATAACAATCCTAGTCATGGTCTGCTTATAGGTAAGACCTAGACAATGGGCAGCCTCATATTGGCCCTTATCAATAGATTGAATTCCCCCTCGGAAAATCTCCACAAAGTATGCTCCATAGTTTAATACAAAAGTAAAACAGGCAGCTTGAAAGGAGGTCATCTTAAATCCCCAAACTCCTAAACCATAGTATACAAAAAATAATTGCAACATCAATGGGGTTCCCCTTAGCAACCAGGTATAAAAACTAATAATGTGTCTTAATACTTTAAATCTTGATATTTTACCTATTGCACCTATAATGCCAATGGGAATGGAAAATATCATTGTTATAACATATAAGCTCAGGGTTATTTTACTCCCTTGTAATATAAATTTTGATATATTTATAATATAATCCATAAATGCCTCCTGATGTAAACAAATAGTTCCTTACAATATGAATATCCTGTTATTCTAAACACTAAACACCCCTGGGAAACAACGGGGCATAGTACTTATCCAATGTTTTCATCACAAAACCATAGGGATATTTCTATCCCTATGGTTTTATAGCCTTTATTATTTTAAAACTATATCTTCACCAAACCACTCTTCAGAAATCTTTGCTGTGGTACCGTCAGCCTTTAATTCATCCATAATCTTATCAATTTCTGCCTTTAATGCCTTATCTTTCATTCTAAATCCTATTCCATAATCCTCTGTACCAAAATCATCATCTAGTACCTTATAGGTCCCCGGCTTTTTGGAAATATAATATTTACCATATACTTCGTCTACTACAATTGCCTCAATTCTTCCTGCTTCCATATCCAAGAAGGCTTCTGGATAGGTATCATATTCCTTTATTTCCTTTAGTACTTCCATTACAGCTGTATCTGCCTCTAAAGCATGAAGACCACTACTATTTATCTGAGCACCTACTACCCTATCAGCAAAGTCCTCTTTTGATGTTATATCAGAATCTGCCAATACTATAATAATTTGTCTGTTTGATAAATATGGTTTTGAAAATAATACTTCCTTTTCCCTAGCAGGGGTAATGGAAAAACCATTCCAAATACAGTCAATTTCTCCAGTCTCTAAACTTAATTCCTTTGAATTCCAGTCAATAGGCTTAAACTCAGCCTCTACTCCCAATTTCTCTATAGTAGCCTTTGCTAAGTCTATATCAAATCCAACTAATTTGCCGGCTTCATCCCTAAATCCCATTGGAGCGAAACTATCATCTAGTCCAACAATAAATACTCCTGCATCTTTAATCTTTTCTAAAGATAAATCCTCTTCTTCACTTTGATTGCCATTATTATCTCCCTCACCATCTACACTTCCACTGCTACAACCCATTACAAAGGCTGATAGAACTAACACTAAAATCATCATTAATGCAAATTGTTTTTTCAATTGAATTCCTCCTGTTTATAAAATTATTTTATTTCTTCCCTATATCCTAATCTCTTAAGTATTAAGGTATATCCTTCTGCACCATATCTTAGGCTTTTATTTACACGGCTAATGGTTGCAGTGCTAGCTTTTGTCTTTTCTTCTATCTCTGTATACTTTTCATTTTGTAATAATAGCTTTGCTACCTGCAATCTTTGGGAAATGGACTGGATTTCCTTAATGGTGCAAATGTCTTCGAAAAATCGATAACATTCATTAATAGTCTTTAATTTTAAAATTCCTTCAAATAGCTCATCAATATTTTCATCTTTAATCTTTGAGTGATGATGATAATCCTCCATCCCATCCCCTCCCTCTTTTTAACTTTAGCACAAAGATATTATACTTCACTATATTAAAGTTGTAAAGTGTTAAATTAATTTTTTTATTTTTTGTGACTTATCTTCTCTTTACAATTTTTTAGCAATTGATGTTAAGAGGAGTGGACTTCAGCCCAATGAATTGAAGGTAATAATTCTTCCTATTCTTCTTTGTCATTATTTCTATAGACAATGAATAAATATTAAAAGTATGTAATAAAGGAAAGGATGTACATAGATGATAATTCCCTATATATTATTTTTCATTGGTTTTATATTATTAATAAAAGGTGGTGACCTCTTTGTAGAAGCAGCCACCTGTTTTGCCAGGATTACAGGTTTACCAGAGGTGGTGATAGGTGCTACCATTGTAAGTCTTGCCACCACCCTGCCAGAATTAATGTTTTCTGCCATATCTGCCATTCACCATGAAACTGCCATGTCCTTAGGTAATGCCGTAGGTTCTATTATTTGTAATACCGGCTTTATTTTGGCAATATGTAATTTGATAAAGCCCAGTAAAATTACCTCCAGATTTTTCTACCTTAAGGGTGTTCTCCTTCTTATGTATCTTATAATCCTTTGGGTACTAGGAGCTAAAGGTGTTATAGGACATTTTTCTTCTATTGCCCTTTTTTCCATGCTTATAATATACATCCTTCTAAATTTGGAAATAGTCCGATATAAGATAGGGAATTCAAAAAATACAAAGGATGAAAAAGAAGGGAGGTCACTTTCCTTTAAGAAAATAGTACTTCAAATATTCCAATTTTTCTTTGGAGCCCTTTTAATCCTTGTGGGAGCCCATCTTTTAGTGGACTATGGGGTAATAATAGCTGAGTATTGGAGTGTTCCACCTGGGATTATCAGCCTTACTATTATAGCCCTAGGAACCTCCCTACCAGAATTAATAACCTCTATCTCTTCATTAAAAAAGGGCCATGCAGAATTAGCTCTAGGTAATATCTTAGGGGCAAATATATTAAATATCACTCTGACCATTGGAGTTTCTGCAAATTTTAATGACCTTATTGTAAATCACCAAAGTATTTATTTAGATATACCTATGGCTTTTTTAATAAACTTCCTATTGATAGTACCTGCACTCTATAATAAGAAAATATCTAGATTTCAAGCCTTTATATTGCTTTTTGTTTATTTATTATATACCAGCTTTTTGTTTATATATCATGTGTAAAGAGTAAAAATAGGGACTCCCACCCTTTGCTGATGAAACTACTAAGCGAACAACGAAATTTAGCAAGCTAAATTGGTTGCCTGCTTATGATGAAACTACTAAGCGAACAACGAAATTTAGCAAGCTAAATTGGTTGCCTGCTTATAGGAAAGCCTAGGTTTCCTTTGACTTTTTAAGACTAGGCCTAGCTAGAGAGGCAAATATTCCTATAAAACAAATGATTGTCATCACCATAAATACTATTTTTATTGATACCAATAATTGAGGTATATTATGTCTTATCTGCTCATTTCCCATATATATTGCTATTATCATTGAAGACAATCCCATGCTAAAAGTTTGACCAATAGTTCTCGAAACACTTAAGATACCAGATGTTATACCATAATATCTTTTATCTACAGAACTCATAATTGCATTGGTGTTTGGAGAAGAAAAAAGTGCAAATCCAAGACCAAGTACTATTAATCCAACTATAATATAATAAATAGAAGTTCCTTCATTTAAAAATATAAAAAATGATAGTCCAAGTGTGGTGATTCCCATACCTATGGATGCAACCTTTTGAATTTCAATTTTATCAGATAAAAGACCTGCTAATGGTGAAAGGACTGCCATTACAACAGGTTGGGCAATAAGTATTAAACCTGCTTGTGAAGGTTCAAAACCTTTTATATACTGAAGATAAAGACTCAATAAATAACTTAATGCAAATGTGGCAGAATAATTAAGCAAGGCTGCAAGGGAGGAAAAAACTAAGACTCTATTATTTTTAAGTAAAGAGATATTAAGTATTGGCTGACTGATTTTTCCCTCATAATAAACAAAGACAAAAGTTAATGCTATCCCTGCTAAAATTAACCATAAGCCAAAAGGCTCCTTTATAGCTGAAAAACCAAGAATAATTCCAATCAAGGATAATCCAAATATTATTGATCCCATTAAGTCCAATTTTTCACCCTTAGATTCCGCCCAGTCCTGATTTAGTTTAAATAATGAAATAATAACTAGTATTCCAATTATTGAAATAAATAAGAATATGCTTCTCCATCCAAAGTATTTTACCATTAGTCCCCCTAAGTATGGACCTGATGAAAGGCCTATATAGGTCATAGCAACATTTAGCCCCAATGCCTTTCCCCTTGAGCCTGCAGGAAATACTGACGTTAATATTGAAATAACAGTAACTGAAATAGAAGCTCCACCAATTCCCTGAAATATTCTTGCAAAGATTAACATGATGGGATTAAAGGCTACTGCACATAATAAGGATGATAATACAAATAGTATCATTCCAAATAAGAGTACTTTTTTTCTACTCATTATATAAGCCAATCTCCCATAGGGCAGAACAAAAATAGCTATTGAAAGAGTAAAAGAGAGTGGAATCCAATTAAGCATAGTAGAGCTTAATGCGAATTCATTACTTATTGTAGGCATTGCAATATTCACAGAGGAAATCATAAATGGTGGTATAAATGCACCCAAACTAGTTGTAATTAATATAAATTTATTAATATTATTATCATTCATAACAATCCCTCCGATTTCTATTGTACCATGTTAAATAAAAAAGGGGATACTTCTCTTACAATCCCTTTTTTTATTTAGTGGAAAAATAAAGTTTATTATTAAATAAAAAAACTGACCTCCCATAGTTTAGATATTAAGCTAACATATGGGGGTCAGTTCATTATCACCAACACTAATTTTTTAGAGTCTATATTAATCTTTCTTTTTCTTTAGTAATAAACCTGTTCCTGTGACAATCGCTCCTATTAGAAGAAATACTCCTGATGAAATCTCTCCAGTCTTTGGCAACTTCCCAGGTCCTAAGGGTACTTCCTCATCCTCTATTATTTCAGGGTCCTTGGGCCCTAGTGGTGGATCTTCATCTTCTATAATAACTGTTTCCTCATATTCATTATAAAATGCTACTTCATCAAATTTATCATTATCTCCAGTCTTATATAATAAAATTGTTGTTTCAAGACCTTCCTCTGCTTCACTATTAGTTACATATATTACTAGATTATATACAGTGTTATCGTAGGTAGCTAACTCATTTGTACCTGCCTTTTGGTAAATTGTATAGGTGTAAATCCCTATGGAAAAAAACTTAATCCCTGGCAATTCTCCGGAATTTTCCCCAGACATATTCATGGTAAAAACCCCATCTACACTGCCCTCCGGCATAGGATAATCGGAATTATCTGCCTTCAAGACTATTTCATAATCTTCCTCCTCCTCTGGAGGTGAGCCACCTAAGGAAATTTCGACAGGTATACCACTAGTTTGTACCTCTGCTGCAAAGGCAATTGGTGCAAATAGACCTAGCAATATAGTAAGGATAAGTAATACCTTCATTAATTTCCCTATATCTATTTTCATTTTCACACCCCTCCCTATCTATAGTTAAGTTTTATTATTGATGCTGTGGTACCATTGCCGCCAGAATAACCGTTCTAGCATCTGTAAACTCTGAAGAACAGGTTGTAAGGGCTAAAATTTGTGTTTCTTCACTGGCTGATGTCATTATCCTATCAATGGTATCCTTATTTAAATACAATGGGGCTTTCATTGTAAATTTTATCAAATCATCTATGCCCCCTCGCCACCTATCTGGAGTAAAAATTGAATCCTCTGAAGAGGGAACAATTAAGGAGGCAAAGATCTCTAACTTATAAATTCTATCGGGTAAAATCAATTTTCCTGTTTGATTCTCCCTAAAAAATCTCTCTTCTTTATATAAATCAAGGTCTCCAAACATCTTACTGTTCTCCATATGGTGACCATATAGCAATGAGTAGGTATCCTCAAAGTTTCCATTATTACGGGAGTCTAGAAAAACACTTCCTGCTAGTGAAAAGTTCCCATATACATCAGTATTAATGTAGGATAGATTAGTTTTTCCCTGTAAAATTGGATGATCTATATTGGTCCCATCTAAGGTAACCCACCCCTTAACATCAGGATTTATGGCTAGAAGTTCTTCAAAACTGGGACTGTCCTCTGCAGGCTTTAGCTTTAGCAAACTATCTTGAACATTTTCAGCTGCAGCATATATAAGATTATTGTCCCATAGAGCATAGCTAGCAAAGGCTACTGCAATAACTAATGATGATACTACTATAAAATTTAGTAGTTTATTAGCAATATTTAAAAATATTTTTGAGAACTTCATATTGGGCCACCTCTATTCATAGTACTAGGTTCAAACTTTACTTAATTAAATATTCTCCTTCTTATAACAAATATTGCTAAACCTCCTACAGCTAACACTAAAATTAGTATATAGGGTAGGTTTTCAAGGGTAACTCCCACTGGCACTTCTATGCTTCTAGTATTTGTAATAGTAGTTTCCACATTTGAATATTTAAATTCTCCACTTTCTTTTCCATCATAAGTTGCTGTGTAACCTAATTCATTTTCTAACTCTAAAACACTATAATATACATCATATGGGATATTTTGAATGGTGAAATCATTTCCACCTTTAACAGTATAAGTAATTGTAACTTCTCCTGTTACTTCATTAGTATCTACACTCCCATTAACTGCTACAATTCCTTCAATATTTAATGTTTTTTCTCCAATTGGTTTTAAAGTAACGGTAACTGTAAATTCATCATTTAAATCTGTATAGTTACCTTCTAAAACCTTATTAACCTTTAAATCTCCTGCATTAAATGTGTTCACGAAACCTTCTGCTTTCTCTTCAGTTTCCACATCAACAATTTTTGCAAGACGGATAAATCCTCCATCACCATCATTAATTACCGTAATGATTAACTCTTTTCCACTATTATCATAAACCATACCTGCTGTATTGCCTTCTGTTTCAGTTATTGAATAGCTATATTTGCCCACTCTGTTAAATGCTGGTAATGTAATATCTTTAGAGCCCTCATTTTCGCCTTTTCCAACAGTAATGGAAAAATCGTTTTGTGAAAATACTGGAGCTGACTCTGCTGAACCTTCTAAAACTTCTCCTGCTCCAATGGTAAAATTAAAGGTCTCTTCTGGATTACCTGAACCATTAACTACCTTTTTAATTGTTATTGACCCCATATCTGTATATTCATTGTCATCACCTATAGCAAATGCTGTTCCACTCATTCCTAATACTAATACTATTGTTAAAAGAACTATTAAAAGCTTTTTCATTGTTAATCCTCCTTAACTTTCTTTTTTTTTCTATCTATTATATTTACTCTGCTTTCGCAGCTTTATCTCTTCAATACTATTGAATCCTTCTAGGATCTATAGTCCTCGCCTACGAAGGATGGTTATTATCTTTCCCTCTACCTTATTTACAGGTATTGGTCCGATATCTCGGCTATCCTCTGCCTGAGTTCTATAGTCCCCCATCACAAAGATATGGTTTTCTGGTACCTGGTAGGGATAGCTTACACCTTCTTTGGGGTATGTTGGGTACATTATCTCCCCGGATTGTACTGTTCCATTAACCCTTAGGGTCCCATCCTGGTCAATGGTGACTACATCGGTACCTCGAGCCACTATTCTACCAATCTTTCTTTTGCCCTCCAGCTTATAAGATACAACAGTGTTTTTCTCATATACTCTTTGGAGCCGAAAACCAATAATCAAATCCCCATCTTTAATGGCGGGAAACATTTCCATTCCATTAGCCTGGGTTATTAAAAACACTTGGCTAAATAGTAGGTATCCTACTACTAGCAAGACTATGATTCTTATTAGTAGGTTT
>DUPX01000063.1 GCA_012838085.1 Eubacteriaceae bacterium | reverse complement strand
TATAAAACCAGGGACCTCTTTCCATATCCAAAGTATTATATCCAAGAAATGGTTTTACTTGATAGCCCTGATAAAAAAAATAATGAATAGAATTTGTTAATCTAATAAAGAAAGTTATTATAGGTATTAAAAACATCAAAAATATATAAGGCTTTTTAATAAAATAGCTAGTATTAGTAAATTGCAGGGTCAATAACAACCATAAGGCGGGTATAAATGGTAAGACTATGTATTGAAATTGATTCCAGAAAATCATTTCCTCAAGGAGGTTATTATTTAAAATCATTAAATAACCAAACAAATATATACTGATACATATAGTTAATAAAAGAAATGTTGTTCTATAATGAAATCTACTCTTAGAATAAAAGTACGCAACAAAAAATTGAATTGCTACAATAGTAATAAATAAATAAAGGCTAAGTAGATTTTTCAAGAAAATCCCCCTTCATATAATCCAAATAAGTGCTTATATAGATGCCTTCATATAGACTTGTAATATTTGTATAATATTTGCATAATATTCCAATATTGTAGTATAATTTTATACAAAAGATTTATAATTTTCAATATAATTTATTCTAATTTCTAATGCTTTTCATTTATTAATTCAGAAGTAAAAATATTGTGAAAAAGGGTAAAGCCTTTATAGATTTATTAATTTTACTTTCTTCTAATTATTCTTTTTTAGTAAATCTCTAATCTCTTCCAATAATAATACTTCCTGAGAAGGTTTTGCTGGCTCTGGTTCAGGGGCGGGCTCCTCTTTCTTTTTTCTATTAAATAATCTAATGAAAACAAATATTGAAAAAGCAATAATTAAAAAATCTACTATAGATTGAATAAAGGTTCCATACATTATGGCTGATTCAGGGATTTCTCCAATGGCAGGGGTTATCACATATTTTAGCTGGGTAAAGTCTACCCCTCCCAGTAGAATCCCTAAGGCAGGCATTAATAGATCATTAACTAATGATGTAACAATCTTTCCAAAGGCTCCTCCAATGATAACACCTACTGCCAAATCAATTACATTACCTTTAAAAGCAAACTCCTTAAATTCTTTAAACACATTTATTACCCCCTTATATAGTGAAAAATTTTTCTCGGTAGATTTACCATAATAGCTTACACTCTTTTTTACAAAGATATTGACTATATTATATCCTCTTTATACCCCTTTTAATAGATTTACACATTTTTATTTATATATGGTAAAATTAGAAAAAAGGCCTTTATAAAAGTTTGTAAAAATAATGAATGGTGGATAGTCTATGGATATATTTTGGGGATTTTTTGTCCTATTTCTCCTTTTAATTATAAGTGCAATAAAGGGTATTTCCCCTGCCTATGCTCTAATCATTGGATTAGGGATTTTTATATACATAGGGAAAAAACATGGCTATCCTATTAAAGAATTATTAAGAATGTGTCTTACAGGTGGCAAAAAATCTCTGATAGTCCTAAGGATATTTATTTTAATTGGTGGAATTATTGCCACTTGGATGGCTGCTGGTACTATTCCCACCATTGTCTTTTATGGCATTAAACTTATCCATCCTAAGTTATTTATATTTTCTGCATTTTTAGTTACCTGTGTAGTTTCCTTATTAATTGGCACCTCCCTTGGAACAGCCAGCACAATTGGAATTGCTATTATGATCATGGCAAGAAGCGGAGAGGTCTATCTTCCCCTAGTAGCAGGGGCAGTATTGTCGGGAGCTTATCTAGGTGATAGGAATTCTCCCATGTCCTCTAGTGCCAACCTAGTAGCTGAAATTAGCAATACTGATTTATATAAAAATATTTCTAATATGATAAGGACATCTATAATACCCTTTTTTATAACCCTTATTATCTATGGAGTCTTATCTTTTTTATACCCCATTTCAACTACTTCCTCCATTCTTTCTGAGGGAATTGGCAATATCTTTAATACAAATCTATTGGTGCTATTGCCTGCCTTTAGCATAATTCTTTTATCTATATTAAGAGTGGATGTAAAGGCTTCAATGTTAATTAGTATTCTAATCTCATTAATTATTAGTATTAGTATTCAAAAATTTAGTCTTTTGGACAATTTGAAGTTTTTAATATTTGGATTTAAGATGAAAGATATCCATCCAATAGCAGAGTTGTTACAGGGTGGAGGCATACTATCTATGATGAAAAGTGGCCTAATAGTATTTATTTCCTCTGCCTTTACAGGTATTTTTGAAGAGACAGATTTATTAAAATTTGTGGTGGATAAAATCAATGTAAAAAAGCCTAGACACAAAATCTTTGGGCAAACTATTTTAATATCTTTAGCCACTTCAATTATTGGTTGTACCCAAGTTTTAGCTGTAATGTTGACCCATATATTAAGTAAGAAAAACTATAGGATAAATAACCTATCAAGGGAAGAATTAGCAATTGATTTGGAAAACTCAGCTATAGTAATTGCTCCTATAATTCCTTGGAATATTGCTGCCTTAATTCCCCTCACCACCATGGGAATAGGCCCTATAGGAATCCTCTTTAGTTTTTATCTTTTTCTATTGCCTATAATTTATTGGATAGAATTAGCCATAAAATATCGTCTTGGACGGCTTTCAGTCTGAGTATACTCCTAAATTCGAGCAGGGGATACTCTCCTTACAATCTGTTTTTTATTTAGTGTAAAAGTAATACTTTTTAATAAAAAAGGAGATAAAAATCCCCCTGTATCATAAAAAATGGTGACCCATCGGCGATTCGAACGCCGGACACCCTGATTAAAAGTCAGGTGCTCTGCCTACTGAGCTAATGGGTCATATTGTATTTAGTATGAAATTATCAATTTATTTTTGTTCTCTCTACTTATTGTCTCCGACTAAGTGAACAACGAAATTTTGCAAGCAAAATTGGTTGCCTACTTATGCCTTTCCCACCCCACAATTACATATACTACAATAAAGACTATAGACTTGTCAATAATGAATTTTAATAATTTGGGATAGTTTTTGACTTCCCAAATTATTAGTTCATCTTCATTAAAATATCTCTTGCCACAATTATACCTGTTATAGATGACTGCATAAGGCCTCTTGTTATTCCAGCCCCATCACCAATGGCATATAAATTTTTAATTTTTGTTTCGAAATTTTCTCCCACCTTTACCTTACTGCTGTAAAATTTACATTCAACTCCATAAAGGAGGGTATTCTTTGAATATAGCCCTGGGGCGATCTTATCAAAGGCCCTTAAGGATTCAATTATAGATGTTAAATATCTTTGGGGCAACACATAGCTTAAATCCCCTGGAACTGCATGCTTCATCGTAGGTATGGTGGTGGACTTCTTTAGTCTATCATTATCAGTACGCCTACCCTGTAATAAGTCCCCTAATCTTTGAACCATTATCCCGCCTCCGGTGAGCATATTAGCTAAATTACCTATATATCTTCCATATTTTATAGGCTCGGTAAAGGGCTGGGTAAAGCTGGTGGATACTAAAAGGGCAAAATTTGTATTTTCTGTTTTTAATCTATCATCCCTATAACTATGACCATTTACCAAGGCAATATCCCCTTCATAATTCTCTTGGGATACCACACCACCGGGATTCATACAAAAAGTTCTCACCTTATTATCATAGGTATCAGAATAATATACCAGTTTTGCCTCATATAAATCCTTAGTCAAATGATCCATTATACTATTAGGTACTTCCACCCTTACACCGATATCCACAGCATTATTAAGGGTTTGGATAGATAGCTTTTTAGTCTGTTCGCTTAACCATTGGGCCCCTCCTCTACCAGGGGCGGCAATTATATATTTCCCTAGTACTTGCTCCTCCTCTTTATCTCTTTGCTTAATGATAACACCCTTTGCAAGACCATCCTCAACAATTATATCTAAAGCTTCTGTTAATTCCATAAATGTAAGATTTCCACTTTTAATAAGATGATTATACATTTCTTCTAATACATCAAAGGCCTGCTCAGTTCCCAAATGCCTTACAGGACAGGGTATAAGCCGAATATTATGTCTAGATGCTTCATATTTTATTTCATCAATTCTCTTATCATTCAGACCATGTATATTATCAGGGGCACCAAAGCGCTTATAAAATCCATCTGCATAATTTATCAAATATTGGGCCCTTTCCTCTGTCATATAGTCTAGTATATTCCCCCCCACTTCTGGACTAAGGGATAATTTGCCATCACTAAAGGCCCCTGCCCCTGACCAACCACTTGTTATTGCACAGGGTTTACAACTAATACATTTATTGGTTGTTCGTGCAGGGCAGACACGTTTTTTTATTTCCCTGCCCATATCTAAAATTAAAATACTCCCCTTACCATTGTTTTCGAAAAACTCTAATGCAGTAAATATACCCGCTGGACCTGCTCCAATAATTATAATATCGTATTCTTTCAACATATTTCACCTTCTATTCTTTTAAAAAAATCTTAAAATCCTCCAAGTAATATTACCAAACTTCTTACTGCAAATCAAGAAAAGGCGAATATTATTTTTGATATTTAATAAAATATTCGAATATATTCTCATTTTATAAACCAGCGAAATACAAAATATGGTCCAGTCGCCATGGAAACCGACCCCTACAAGGAAACTGTTAAAGCATTATTTCCAATAACCATAAAGAAAAGTATTTCACTTAATTGAGCTCTTTTTATCCTTAATAGGTTTACCTACCAAAAAATAGGGCGAAATTTCCGGAGGAGGTAATGAAAATATTTTTTTAAAAAATACTCGGAACTACGAGGATGTCGTTCCCTACTCTTTTAACCCATACTTCATATCCCTAATTTTCCCACAAAAAATAGCCCTATAATTAGAGCTATTTAGGATTCTCCAAATCTTTCAAGATTTACAAATTTTGTATATTGAGCCAACCAAACTAATTTAATCAACCCAGTAGGGCCATTCCTCTGCTTGGCTATACTTAGTTCCCCTATATTTTTTTCCTCAGTATCAGGATTATAATATTCATCCCTATATAAAAACATTACTACATCGGCATCCTGTTCTATGGCACCAGATTCTCTTAGGTCAGATAGTATAGGTCGATGATCAGTACGGGCTTCAGGGGCTCGGCTTAGTTGAGATAGGGCTATAAGGGGACAATTCATTTCCCTGGCCAATGCCTTAAGGGAGCGAGATATTTCTGAAATCTCCTGCTGCCTATTTTCGTTTCTTCCACTTCCGGACATTAATTGGAGATAGTCTACCACAATCATTCCCAATCCGTGTTCTAGCATCAAACGTCTGCATTTTGCCCGCATTTCCATTACACTTATTCCTGGAGTATCATCTATAAAAATTGGGGCCTCTGATAATACTGCCATTGCCCTTGCTAACTTTCCCCAGTCACTTTCCTGAAGATCACCTGTTCTTAGTTTTTGGCTATCTATAAGGGCTTCAGATGATAACATCCTTTGTACTAATTGATCCCTAGACATCTCCAGGCTAAAAATTGCCACTGGTATCTTTGTCTTTATGGCGGAATTTTGAGCTATATTCAATGCAAAGGCTGTTTTCCCCATAGAAGGTCGGGCGGCCACCAATATTAAATCAGATTTTTGAAAACCGGAGGTCTTGAAATCCAGATCGCTAAATCCTGTAGGGATGCCGGTAATATTGCTCTTACTCTGATATCTCTTTTCGATATTGTCAAATGCTTCCGAAAGGGCTTCACTAATAGGAACAAAACCTTCCCTGGATTGACCTTGAGCAATATCAAATATCCTTTTTTCTGCAAGTTCAATTAATTGGTCTACTTCCTCTACCCCTTCATAACTTTTGTCCATAATAGTGGAGGATGCCTTAATTAATTTTCTCATTATAGATTTAGATTCCACTATCTTAGCATAGTGGAGTACGCTGGAAGAAGAGGGTACAGAATTAGCAAGATCTGAAATATATGCCACTCCCCCAACTTGTTCTAAGATATTGGTATTTTTTAATTGCTCTGGAAGGGTTATTAAGTCTACTGGTTCTCCCCTTTGATAAAGTTTTACAATTCCATCGAAAATTACCCCATGGGCCTCTCTATAAAAGTCCTCTGGAGTTAAGATTTCTGTAGCACTGGCAATAGCTTCCCTATCTAGTAGCATTGCTCCTAACACTGATTGCTCAGCTTCTATGCTTTGGGGAGGAACCCTGCCCATCATATCATTCATAATATCCCCCTACTTTATATCTTATTCCTCTGGTTCAACCTTAACTTTAAAGGTTGCTGTAATTTGTGGATATACCTTTATATCCACATCAATATTCCCAATATATCTAATAGGTTCAGATAAATTTATCTTTCTTTTGTCCACCTTTATCTTAGCTTGGTTTTCTAGTTCCTGAGCAATATCCTTACTAGTTACCGAGCCATAAAGTCTACCCTCGTCACTGGCTTTTACCTTTATAATTATTGTTGTATTTGAAAGTTTTTGGGCTAGTTCTTGGGCCTCTTGCCTTTCCTTTTCTTTTCTTTTTGCCTGGGCTTTTTTTTCTTCCTTAGCCTTTTTAATATTGCCCTCACTGGCTAATACAGCTAATCCCTTAGGTAGTAAGTAATTTCTAGCATAACCATCACTTACTTCCACCAAGTCCCCCTTTTTCCCAAGGCTTTTTATATCTTTAAGTAATATCACTTTCATTTTCCTTCACCTTCCTTAATATATTCATCAATGGCACTTTTTAATAAATCTATAGCCTCTTCAAAACTCACATCTAATAATTGGGCCCCTGCAACTGCCAAATGGCCTCCCCCTCCAAGCTTTTCTAAAATAACTTGAACATTTATATCCCCAAGGGAACGGCCGCTTATATAGACTTGATTCTTATGGGAAGTCAAAACAAAGGAAGCAGTAATACCATTGATATTTAATAGCTCATCTGCTGCCTGGGCGGCAATTAAAGGACCATCCCTCACATTAGAAGGACTCATAGATATTGCAATATTATCCCTGAAAACCTGGGCATTTTTTACCGCCTCTGCCCTTGCTATAAAAATAGACATATCATTTTGAAATAACTGTCTAGCCGTAATGGTATTTGCCCCCTTTCTCCTTAAATATGATGCAGCCTCAAAGGTGCGAACCCCTGTTTTAAAGGTAAAGTTCTTAGTATCTATAAATATTCCCGCCAATAGGGCATCTGCTTCTATAGGCTCCATTTCCACCTTTTCCACAATATATTGTAAAATCTCAGTGACCATTTCACTGGTGGAAGAAGCATAAGGTTCTAAATACACCAAGGCAGGATTATTTATAAATTCACTTGCCCTTCTATGATGATCTATTACAATTATATGATTTATAAGGTCTAATAGAGAAGCATCCTGAGTAAAACTAGGTCTATGGGTATCACATACTACTAATAATGTGTTTTCTGTAACCATTTTTTTAGCCCTATCAGGTTGTAGCAATACCTCTTGATAGCCTTCCTCCATCAGTCTTCCATAAAGTATATCAATATTTGGATTAGGTTCTTCAAAAATTATATATCCGTCCTTACCTAAGGCCTTGCAGGCTCTATATATACCTAAAGAAGAGCCTAAACTATCTAAATCCGGTAACTTATGAGCCATAATGAAAACCTGATCAGATTGTTCTATAAATTGCTTAATGGCATGGGCCATGACCCTTGCCTTCACCTTAGTACTTCTTTCCACCGCCTGACTCTTGCCCCCATAGAAAGAAAGTTTATCACCACTCTTGACCACCGCCTGGTCTCCCCCTCTTCCAAGGGCTATATCTAAGGCAGCGCTGGCAGCTTCTTGGGAAGTTAGTGGAGTTTGGTGTTCCCCCACATCTCCCACACCAATACTTAGGGTAATGGGAATCTTATTACCAGCCTGAATCTCCCTAACCTCATCTAAGATGGAAAAACGCTTTTCTTCCACTAAGCTTAAGTGTCTTTTTTCAAAAACTAAGATATATTGATCACTAGAAAATTTCTTTATTAGGGCATCCAGTCGGGTTGCCCATCTATTTAACTTTCTATCAATAGCAGCCACCACTAAAGATCTATTGTTTTCTGAGGTGGACTGCATGACATCTTGATAATTATCTATTTGAATAAAGGCTATGGTATGTTTTTCTTGATTATACTTTTCTTTCATTTGATAATAAAGGGTCCTATCTATCAAATAAAGCAGAATTATAGTCTTTCTTCCACCCCTATAACCTGATACCTCTACAGAGTTACTCAATATCTCATAGGTCCGTCCTTCAATATTTTCTATTAAAGGTTTTTTTACCTTATCATTATTTCCTAATATATCCTTAATATCTATATCCTTAAATACCTCATTTATTTTTTCCTCTAATAATTCTTTCTGCTCACAAATAATTGAAAACTCAGAATTATACCACATAATGATGCCATCTTCCTCTATTATTACCAAAGGTATTGGCAATTCTAACAATGATTTTTGAGTAGCAGCATCAATATTAATGGATAGGTTTTCTACATATTCAGTAAGACGGGCTCTCTTTTCACGGGCAATTCGCCAATTGTAGTATATTAAATATACTAAAACCACAGCCCCTATTACCCCTATAATCTTATTGTAAAAGGCTGATATCCCAATAAGTATAGCTATGATCCATAAATATATAGTAGTATCAGGTATTAGTATATTCCTAAACTTGCTATTATCCATAGTATACCTCCTATAATTTAGCCTTCATTTATCTTTATCTTATCCCTTAGGTTAAATACCACATCTACCAAGCCTAATAATTGAACTACTGTATGGACTATTGGAATAAGAAAGACCATCACAACACTTGCTATGGTAAATCCCTTTGAAAAACCCTTAGTATGAAAATATTTTGCTACAAAGGATAATCCCTGGACTGTAAATAAAATAAATGTAAGGTATAATAAATTTCTATAGACAATATCAAAACTAGGTATACTTAAATATTGACCTAATATAGCTATTGTAATAATTAAAAACAAACCAATACTAGCATAATTAGGTAGTCTCCACTCTCTAAAGGGGGGTACCTCTGAAATATCATAGCCTAGTCTCTTTATTATCTTCCCAGAAGCAATCATATTAATCATTGTTACAATAGCTGGTATCAATATTAGTGTGGCGGGGAATAATTGGGCCATTTGATTTATCATATCTTCCATTTGCTTTGTTGCACCCTCTAGGGTGGTCATATCCATGCCCATAGCATTATATACATTACCCACTTCTTCCATAGCAAGTCTCATAGTTTGGGTTATTTCTGTCATTATATTTATACCCGTAAACATACTATAGAATTGTAATAAGATAATGGTAGATAATAGGGAAACAAAATAACCCCCTAATATAGTTTTTAAAATGCTTACATTTTTATAGTAGCCATAGCCTAAAATTATACCTAGTGTACCATACATTAAGATAATGGGCACCGAATATAATAAAGGGGTAAATAAGCTTAGCAATATTCCTGCTGAAATAGTAGCCAATACACTTACCCCTAATCCATGTTTTTTCCCTAAAATAATAATTGGAATAGGCCAAATAAAAATTAACAGTGTAAGAAAGGGTATATAGTAGCTTATTATACCTAATAATGCCGTTAAAGCAGATAGAATTGCCCCTTCTGTCAATGCACCAGTACTTATTTTTCTATTCAAAGTCTAACACCTCTAACGATTCTTTTTTATGTATTGGCTTAAGTCCGATAAGTCCCCAAACCATTTTTCTGCTTCATGTTCTTCTATAATGCCAAGCTTTAATTTTTCTTCAAGTTTATAATCAATATCGTAATATTTTAATCCTAACCTTTTTCCCATTAAATAGGCCACCATTATAATATTGGCTAATACATCAGAAATTGCTTCTTGACTAGCCTGTGCCCCTTTGAAACACAATTCATAAAGGCTGGATACTCCTGCCAGTAATTCACATTTAAGCCATTCAATCATACGAATATTCTTAGTAATGCTAATATCCTTATTAGTAGGTGTCATAAATTCACCTCCATAAATGATAATATCATTATATCAGAAATATCATCTATCAGAAAAATTTTTTAAAAAAATAAACCCATCCATAGGATGGGTAATTGATTATTCTGCTGAAAATGGTAAAAAGGCAATACTTCTTGCTCTTTTAATTGCTGTAGATAATTGCCTTTGATGTTTAGCACAATTACCAGATACTCTTCGGGGTAAAATTTTTCCCCTTTCAGTAATATACTTACTCAATTTTCTAACATCTTTATAGTCAACATGATTCACTTTTTCTACACAAAAACTGCAAACCTTTTTTTTAGGTCTTCTATAAACCTTAGCCATGCTTCTTACCTCCTTCCTTAAAATGGAAGCTCACTTTCATCATCTATAGGAAATAAATCATTATCTTCTAAAGATACATCACTATCTTCAGGGGGGAAGTTTTGACCATATTCCCTATTGTCTGACTTATTCCTTGAATCAAGAAAATGCACTTCCTCTGCTACTACTTCTGTTATATATCTTCTTTGGCCATCGGCAGCCTCATAGTTTCTGGTTTGAATCCTGCCAGCAACAGCCACTAAACTGCCTTTACCTATATATTGGGCACAATTTTCTGCCTGTTTTCTCCATACTTGGATATTTATAAAGTCTGCCTCCCTATTTCCTTCTCTGTTCTTAAAAGGCCTATTCACAGCTAGGGTAAAGTTAGCAACGGGAGTACCATTACCCAAGTATCTTAGTTCCGGGTCCCTAGTCAACCTGCCTACCAAGTTAACCTTATTTAGCATAGTAAGACCTCCCCTTATTTATCGTCCCTAACAATAATATGACGAATAATATTCTCTGTTATCTTGAAAACACGATCTAATTCAGCGGGAACATTTTTTTCTGCTGTAAAGTTCATAAGTACATAATAGCCTTCTCTAAATCCCTTTACCTCATAAGCTAGTTTTCTACTACCCCACTCCTCAACGTTTTCAATAGAACCATTTTCTTCAATAATATCCTTCGTTCTTTGGATTAAAGATTGAATAGTCTCCTCATCAGCCTCTGGACTGATAACAAAAATGGTTTCATATTTATTCATAGCTCTTCACCTCCCATCTGGACTAACGGCCCTATCTATATAATAGGGCATGGATTTACGATTTATAATTATATCATACTATTATTGTAAAAGATATAAATTTTAATAATTTTTTATACCCTTTACTACTGTATATTTTGTTTTCTTGATTTATTATATAATTGGTCATATAATCAAAGCAACAAAATATAATACTTGTCTTATTTTTTAGGATTATTAAATGGAGGAGGAATAATGTGTTAGAAAAACAAATTATTAAGAATTTGGCAAATGAATTGTATACGGCTCAAAAAACCTGCACACCTATTGAAGCAATAACAGATCGTTATCCCCAAATCACCATTGAAGAAGCCTATGAAGTTCAATTAGAGGTATTAAAATTAAAAGAGGCTGACGGAATACACGTTATCGGAAAGAAAATCGGTTTAACTAACAAAGCAATAAGAGATCAAATCGGTGTTCAAGAACCAGACTATGGAATTATTACTTCTGAAGGATTGCTATTGGATGGGGACTTCTTGTATATGGATAACTTCATTGCCCCAAGAATAGAAACGGAAATTGCATTTATTTTAAGTAAAGATATTACAAAAGATATCTATCCAGTAAAGCCTACCGATATCATTGAGGCTACCTATGGTATTGCACCAGCCCTAGAAATAGTAGACAGCCGAGTAAAAGATTGGAAAATAAAAATACAGGATACAGTAAGCGATGCCGCATCCTATGGTGCCGTTGTATTGGGCAACCGCATAACCAAGCTGAAGGGCCTTGACTTAAGACTAATCGGAATGGCAGCATACTTAAATGGGGAATTAGTCCAAAATGGTTCCTCTGCAGCAGTTATGGGAAATCCAATAAACTCAATGGTGTGGCTGGCAAATAAATTGCTAAATTTAGGTATGGAAATGAAAAAGGGTGAAATCATAATCTCTGGATCCTTAACCCCAGTATTTGATATCAAAGCTGGTGATACAGTTAATGTAATATTTGATCACCTTGGAAGTGTTTCTTTAGCTATAAGATAATTATCATTTTTCATAATAATTTCCATAAATTCAAAACCCAGAATTAAATATTGAAGGACTTCCCTATTTTTCCTTACTTATTTCTGAAAAATACCTGTTTAATAAGTATTAGATAAAATAGAGAAGTCCTCTAAAATAAAAATATCTTGGCATATTTCTATATTTAATAGATATAGGCTGTTTTTAAATACTTTTTAACTTTCACCCTTTCGAGAAATAAGCTTCTTAACACTTTTTTGAAACTTTGGCCTAGGCAACATAACTACTCTGCCACAGCCCTGACACTTCATCTTAAAATCCATCCCCACCCTAATAATCTCCCATTGATTAGAGCCGCAGGGATGAACCTTTTTTGTTTGAATAATATCTCCCAAATAATAATCTTCTACCATTTCTCTACCTCCAATATCTTATTCAGGTTTTTCCATAAAAACAGCCCTTTTGGGATAGGGAATTTTTATTCCTTCCCGTCCAAAGGTCTCCATAATCTCTTGACGAAGTAATCGCTCCACTGACCATTGTTCCATGTTCTTTGTTTTAGCTATAATGCGAATACTTATTGATGAATCCCTTAATTCTTGAACTCCTAAAACATAGGGGCCTTCAACTATAGCCTCATTTTCCCTAGCCAATTTTTCACTTAATGAGTTGAGAATACCCAAAGCCCTTTTTATATCCTCCTCATAGGGTATGTATACATCAACCAATGCCCTCATATTACCCCTAGAATGGTTAGTTATACAGGTAATCTCCCCATTAGGTATAATATGCAAATCTCCATTAAAAGCCCGAAGTTGGGTAGTTCTAAGTCCCATTGCTTCTACAATTCCTCCAAAATTTCCAGTGGTTATATAATCCCCTACAGAAAATTGGTCCTCCAGAAATATAAAAAATCCTGTGACTATATCCTTCACTAAGCTTTGGGCCCCAAAACCAATGGCTAAAGAACCCACTCCTGCCACTGCTATTAGGGAAGTTACATCTACGAAAAAACTGGCTATTGTCATAAAACCTATAAAATATATTGTATAGCGAAATACACTCTTTAATATAGTAGAGAGGGTATCAGCCCTTCTTTGTTCTATGGAAAACTTTCCTATCTCCCTTTTTTTAAAAAAACCATCAATAAGCCTATTAATTAATATTGTGGCCAACTTCATGGCTACCATTATCAATATAATGGTAAAAAACCTTTTGGAAAACCCCACCATAAGATTAGATATATCAAATTTATTAAGAAAATCTTTAAACATTATCAGTTTCCCCCTTAGCTATTGACTGAATTTTTTTCTTCCCATAGGTGATATTTACACTATATATTCCATAAATAGAGATATTATTAGTATGGATTTTTTCTAATACAAATGCTAAATCTTCCCTATTAAAGCGAAGGGATAGTCCACAGCTATTAGAAATCTCCCTCGGGGTGGGAATCATCCTAGAACTCTTGCCTGCCTCCTGTAATATCTTTTCTAAAGCTATCCCATGATGGGTGGATTTAAATGCGATTAGGTAGTAGTTTTCCTCCATAGCCATACCTTTCTGTTCTGTCTATTTCTATAACACTATAGTATTTGTTGCCTGGTTTAATGCCTCTACAATGGTATACATATTGGATATACTTCCCACCTGTAAGTCTTTCTTTAAGTCATAATAATCCAAACAGGTCCCACAGGTTAGGATCTCTACTCCTAAATCCTCTAATCTTTGTATGCTTTCTATAGAGTCTGATCCTTTACAATTTAGCTTTACACCATTATTTACAAAGATAAGTTTATTAGGTCTAGGTTCCACTTCGGTAAGGGCATATAGGTAGCCCTTTATAAGAATATTTCCCAATTCCTCTTCTCCTACACCCATTTTATCATTTCCTATTAGTATTACAAGATTATCCTCTACCCCTGGATTCTTATTAGGTGATTGGTCTATGCCTTTATCTTCTTCAGGAGGTTCTTGCTTTTTTGTAATGGTTATATAAAAATCCCCCGCCTTTTCCTCCACTTCATAGGTGGTATTTAATTTATTTGCAAGACTTTTTATATTTTCCCTAGCCATCTGATTATCCACAATAGTAACAATACTGCCCTCTTTTAAGTCCTCCAACACCTTTTTTGTTTTCACTACTGGCAAGGGACAGCTTAAACCTCTGCAATCTATTGTTTCCATAGTATTATACCCTCCTTGCTTTTACTTAAGGTTTTCCCTTATTGTATCATTTTTTCCCTTTCTTTGATAAATAAATTTGTTCAATAGGGAAATACTGTTTAAGGGAGGAGGTTGTCAATGGAAGAATTCTTAAGCCAAGACAGGATTTATAGTATAGATAGTAAAGACCAAAGGGCTATTTCAAAATTTATTTATAGTTTTAATGACTGCTTTTATAATACTATAACAGAAAAATCAGAAAATATTGTCCTTCTATGTATAGGTACCGATAGATCTACTGGTGATTGTTTAGGGCCATTAGTAGGACATAAATTATACAATAACCCATATAATAATAAAATACATATACTGGGAACCTTAGATGATCCTATCCATGCAAAGAATTTGGAAAATAATATAAAAAGGATTGAAGAAGAAATATCCAATCCTTTTATTATTGCATTAGATGCCTGCTTAGGAAAATTTAATAATATAGGATATATTAACCTGGGGCCAGGTCCTTTAAAACCCGGGGCAGGTGTTAATAAGCCTTTGCCCTGGGTGGGGGATATGTATATCAAAGGTATTGTGAATGTGGGGGGGTTTATGGAGCATAGGATATTACAAAATACTCGTTTAAGCCTGGTAATGAATTTAGCTGATATTATAGCTGCTGGTCTCCACAAGCATTTTCAAATAATTAGTGCCAATTTAAAACCAGAGGATATTGCAATTAGCTACTTAGAGGGGTAAATAAAAGTTCATCTCTCATATATGAGAGATGAACTTTTATTATTAAGAAAATAGAGGGATAGTGGAATCCATCCCTTAATTTTTTATTTTTTTGGCATTTTTTGAAGTAAAGGTGTAATCATCCACCTTCCACTTTCCATCTTCTTTTTTTGCTTGAAGGGTTATGGGAGCTTGATAGGTGGCTCCATCCTCAAATCCCCTCTCTTCTAAACATCCACATTCTTTCACTGTAAAGCAGGTAAGATAGTCCGCCTCTGCCTCTTGAAGGGATTCATCAAATTTAATATAATTCATTTCAAAGTTGCACCACTTCATGCAAATCTTTCCACACTTAATATCCTCTTCCCATCTACCTGTTTCCTTAAAGTTTTTATACCTTTCCGTCACATAGGGATATCTAGCCGTCTTATCTACCGTCCTATAATCATAATCATTCTCTACCTTCTCATAGGCCTCTATCAATGCTAATAATTCTACCACATCTTTATTTTCTTCATCTAAATAATCCTTTTTTCCATTTTCCTCTATATAGTACATTTTACTGGTTACTTTCTGGGTACTGCAGCCTACTATCAATGATGTAACAAGAATCAAAAAGAATAGAAAGTATAATGATCTTTTCACCCTATTACCCCCTTGCTTTTCTATTAATATTATCTTTGCCAGTGAAATCTATATCTAAGATATCATCAATATACTTAATGACTTTCTTATTTATATAAATTCTACATAAACTAACCTAATCCTTTAATTATTTTGTTAATTTTTTGATTATGTTTAATTTTCTGCCAAAATTTTATAGAATATCATGGTGGATTATTCAAGATTAGTAAATAAAGGTGAATAACTTCTATTTTTTATAATCTCCTGAATTTCCTCAAGGGTTTTACCATAACCATTTATAAGGAGAGTCCCGGATTCTGCACCAAGACCACTTAGAAAGGAATTATGTAAATTCCCTTCAAAAATATTGCTTTGGCTATCTCTATAATAAATAATAACATCTGTCAATTGATTTTCCTTTAAATCCACAACACTATAGCCTAATTGTTGTAATCCTGTTTTAATATGATGTAAATTTTCATCTATTGCTATAATCACAGCCAACACCTCCGTTGGCCTTATTATGGGCAATAGTCTTTTATTTATTCATCCCTAGGTTTTAAAATTGCCTTTCTATGACTAAAGTAGTACCAGATTTTTTTGGTACTAAAATATTTAACCCATTTTTAATAATATTAAAATCTGGGACTTCCTGTTGGCTAACCTCTCCATCAAAATTTACTAATACTGGTTCTTGGGTAAGTATCTTTACATTTTTCCCCTTTAGATATTCCACCCAAGGAATTTCTAGGTGGGTACCCTTAAAAACCTTAGGGAAGTGATATAACAAAACTGGTTTAGGAAGCTTTTTAATAATACATATATCATAAAGTCCATCATCTAATTCGGCCTTAGGTAATATCTTCATTCCACCACCAAAGTATTGACCATTTCCTATAGCGCAAACCATAGCCTCCCGTTTATACTCTATCCCATCTATTGAAATATGTAATTTTACAGGTTTAAAGCTGATTATGGCTTTTATCACCCCTAAAACATAGGCAACTTTTCCCTTAACAATCTTTTTAAGTTTTTCAGTTTCCCTTAATACTTCCACATCAAAGCCAAAGCCAGCCACATTTATAAATCTTTTATTTTGAATATAGCCTATATCTATAGACCTTTTTTCTCCACTTAATACTACCTCAAAGGCCACCATCACATTACTAGGAATATCTACAGATTTTATTAGGTCATTTCCTGTACCAGCTGGGATTATACCCAGACTAAACTTTTCAATATTTAGTCCATTGAGTATTTCATTTAATGTCCCATCCCCTCCTACAGAAACCACCTTGGAAAATTCCTTATCATCTATTTCTGCGGCTAATTTAGCAGCATGTCCAGGATATTCGGTAAATACAATTTTATATTTAATACCTCTCTCCTGCAAAATCCTTTCAAATTCCTGGGCAAGTCTAGCAGTTTGCCCCTTTCCAGCTATCGGATTAACTATAAAATATATTCCCATTTTGCCTATCCCCCTAATTAGCCATTTGACCTTTTTGCCCTATCTAAGGCTAATATTTCCTCTGCAGAAAGCATATAAGTAGATTCTCCATTTTCTATAGGTTTAGCATAAGTATTACAAAAGTCCCTACCAAAAATGCCACTCATCACTACCCCGTTATTCTTTCCATCTAATAAGGCCACAGAATAACTTAGGTCACTGCCCATATCATTAAAGGCATTATATCGGGTAATCCCTACTCTTTGGACACAATGTTCTAGTTTATCCCCTACATATTTTTGTTTTTCTAAAATCTCTTCAACATTTTCTAAAATCTTTCCAACCTGGGCATTATGTCCACTTAGCATTTCCTCTAGCGAATTATAATCTTTGTCCCCCATAAGACTATAGTATTTCTTCTTCCACCTACCGATGATAACCCCTTGAATAATAATAAAAATTAATAATAATAGCGAAAAAAATATTATTGCAAAAATAACCCAGACCTGATATTTATCTATTAAAGATAAAATTTCTTCCATATTACATCTCCTTTTATCCTTTAAAGTTTTTTATTCTTTAGTCAGAGGACAACCTTTGACAAAATATCCACTTATCTCTATGTATATAATGTATATTATCATAATATATCCCATTATACTATGGACCTTTCTTAAACAGCCCTATCCACTACTACAAGACTATCATTGATAATATTATACAATAGATATTATTAATAATCTTAGGTTTCAAAAATATAGTATATGTAATTTTCTCCATTTTCTTTTTCACTATTTCCTGGGAAATAATTATGGAGTTTAATGTAGAACCCTATGCTATTTCCTCAAATTTTGTAATCTCTTGCCTCTACCTATTTCTATATAATTTTATTAAAAAATAAGCCAAAGTCCCAAAGGTTAAAACTAAAATACCTGGAGTAAACCACCAGGATAAAGCTTTCCCATTTGCAGCAGATAGAATAATATAAGTAAAGGTGGCCACCAAGATAAACTTAATGGTCTTTATCATAGACTTTAAAACACTATACACTCTTATCCTATTCTCCTTAGTTACCCTTACCCCTGTGTTCCATGCCTGGGGAAATCTTTCCAGAATTGACATTCCTAAATACATGATTAACATAATACTATAGTTTATTATTAGGTGCCCCTTGCCTGTCATCCTGTCTATCTGTCCCATAGCATTATAATGACCAGGGAGTTTATCAGGAATTGAGCCCCAGCTAAATAGGAAAAATGCCAATAATCCAATAATGAATAAAATAGATAATACCTCTAGTATGAAATGATACCTTTTCCCTGGAATAAACATCTTCTTCCCCCTTATTATCCTTTTATTTTTAACAATGATGGAAGGTTATAAGAATTACAATTGATTTTATTATAACACTAAAAGAATAAAGTGATGGAAGAAAGATGTATTATTGAAACCTTAAATTATTGATAAAAATAGACTATAAGAAAAATATATTTGAAAGAGCTATTGAAAAAAAGATAATGAAATAGGCTGAGTTAGTGAATTTACCTTTACCATAAAAGTGGGGAGCTTGTATTTAATTATTCCATTATGATATTATGAAATAAAATAACTATACCTGCCACTGATTCAATATTAAGGAAAATTTATTAAATATTATAAACTAAAAGCATTAAATGGAGGAAAATATGACAAAACATTCCAGCGTTAATCTATTAGAACACCCAGAGGCCTCTCTGGATAAAATAATCCAAAGATGTAAAGATATGATCGGAGATATTGATAAAAAGCTTCGTTCCCGATTAAATTTCTATATGGCAAGAAGCACTATAAATAACTATTACAAAATACTTAAAGAAGAAATCTTAGTAGAATTTAGTGACCTAAAATCAAAAATATCCCAGGATAATAAGAACTATAAATTAGCTTGTCAATGGATTTTTTCCCTGATAAGAGCACTAGCAATAGCATTTTTAAATAAATATCAAGACCCCCATAAGGCCCTTGAAATAATAAGATTGGGGGAGCCCCTCTGTTTGGACCAAGAAATGAAAGATTGTTATTCTAATGATATAAAGGCCTTAGAAAACCAAATCCAATATAGTAAAACAATGAAGGAAAGGGCAAAACAAGAAAGGAGCAATAAAATACTTGCCATTGTTCTTGTTATTGGTTTAATTCTTACAGCTGTGTTATATATTTTTTTAACCCAGAAATAAAACCACATAAACATGTTACTTATTATCTTTATAAAGCCAATAACTACTGTCCCCCCTTCTATTGACCAATAATTTTTACTAAGACCCTTTTTGGCCTTTTCCCGTCAAATTCACCATAGAATATCTGCTCCCAGGTGCCAAAATCCAACTCTCCCTCAGTGATAGCTACCACCACTTCCCTGCCCATAATAGTTCTTTTTAGATGGGCATCTGCATTATCCTCAAAACCATTATGATAATATTGATCATAAGGTTTTTCTGGGGCCAGCTTTTCTAAGAATATTTCAAAATCCCTATGTAAACCAGCTTCATCATCATTTATAAAGACACTAGATGTTATATGCATAGGATTGCATAAAAGCAGACCCTCCTTAATACCACTTTCCCTAAGACATTCCCTTATTTTGGGGGTAATATTGATAAGCTCCCTTCTGTTTTTTGTTTGAAATGTCAACACCTTTCTATAGGATTTCACTTTTTCCCCTCCTTTTTATAATATTGATTACCCTGTTTCCAACTAAACTTCTTGCTATCAAAGATTAATATTCTCAATATATAAAGATATTTCCCCACATTTAGGGCAAATTGCAACTTTAGGCTTTTCAATTCTTTTAGCAAATATGCCTGTGCCATCGGAGATTTTAATACCATATGCCCCTCCTTCAACTTTTATATCAAATCCTTCAACCATTTCAATATTACATCTATGACAATTTCTCATAAATATCCCCTCCGATTTACTATTTGTAGTATATTGTAAATCTTTTAGGTTGTCACCTTCTTTGTATGATTTCCATTATGTCTTTGTCCATTACTTTTTCAGTTCTTCTAATCCTCTTTCCTGGTCTTTTGGCCTAAAAGTCTATTTGCTTTCCACTGCTGGTATAACTTTAAACTGATAATTTCATTATCTAGACCTTTCTTGTCTTATATTTCTACAAGGGTGGCCAAAATCCCTATTAATTTATATAACTTTATGGTAATTTAATTTATTTTCCTTAAGTATTTAGTGACCTTGGAATTTTTTTAGGTGGAATACTCCAATAATAGATAAAATAGAATGATTTTAAAAAATAGAGGGAAGAACCAGTAGAGTCTGAAAATTTTTATAAAAATTATTGACATTAGAAATTCTCCTGGGTATAATGTTTCTAATTTAGTTAAATTATTTTAACTAAATATATTGAACTAAAAAGGAGATGTGATTAAGATGGATATTTTTGAAAGAGTAAAAAAAGTTTTAGTTAATAATTTAGGATGTTCAGAAGAGGAAATAAATTTAGAAAGTAATTAGATAGAAGATTTGGAAGCAGATTCCCTAGATATTGTAGAGTTAATTATGGCTCTAGAAGAAGAATTCGGCTTAACCATAGAAGATGAAGAAGCAGAAAATCTACAAAATGTTGGAGAGATAGTTAATTATATAAAGGAATCCTCGGATAATTAAATGGGTATTAGGATAAAAAAAACCGCAAGTTATCTGCCGAAAAAAGTTGTGGATAATTTTTATTTTGAAACCTTTTTGGATACATCCGATGATTGGATAAGTTCAAGAACAGGTATAAAACAAAGACATTTTGTAGAGGACAGTGGAATATTTGATCTAATTGAAAAAACAATAGTGAATTTAAACCTTTCCCAGGAGGAAATCAGAAGAGTCAAAACAATAGTAGTTGTAACCTGTACAACATCTTTTGCTATCCCTAATTTAGCCAGTCAAGTACAGGAGAGATTTGGCTTTAGTAAAGAGACTTACTCATTAGATATCAATATGGGCTGCAGCGGATTTGTAGCAGGTCTTAAGCTGGTAGAGGGTATAATTAAGGAAGGAGAATGTGCCTTGCTAATAGGTGCAGAAGTCCTTTCCCAAATATTAGACTTTTCTGATAGAAATACGGCAGTACTTTTTGGTGATGGAGCAGGGGCAGTCCTATTAGAATATTCTAAAAAAAATAGTATATTCAGCTCTGGAACTAAGAGGAATAAAAGGGTTTTAAGCTATGACCATCCTACTAAAGGCTTACATATGGAAGGTAGGGAAGTTTATAAGTTTGCTGTAACTACCATAGGTAAATCCATTGATAACTTTCTAAAAATAAACAATATAAAGAAAGAAGATATAAATTATTTCATATCCCATCAGGCCAATATAAGGATTTTAGAAACTTTGGCAAAAAACCTAAATATATCTATGGATAAATTTCCATCCAATATAGAAAGGGTGGGAAATACTTCTTCAGCCAGTATTCCTATACTGTTAGATGAAATTAATAGAGAGAGTAGATTAAAGCATGGAGATAAAATACTATTCTTCGCCTTTGGTGCAGGATTGACCTGGGCTTTAGCATATTTAGAATGGTAGGTGTAAAAATGAATCTAGAAAAAATCTTAGGAATAAAATATCCCATTATTCAAGGGGGCATGGCCCATATAGCTGATGGAAAATTCGCAGCCAAGGTGTCAGAAGCTGGTGCATTGGGAGTGATAGGATCTGGTAATATGACTGGGGCCCAATTAAGACAGGAAATTAATATATGTAAATCTCTCACTAAAAAACCCTTTGGTGTAAATCTAATGCTATTAAATTATTATGTAGATGAATTAGCAGAAATAATTGTAGAAGAAAGGGTGCCTGTTGTCACTACAGGGGCAGGAAATCCCAGTAAATATATTGAAAAATGGCAAGTTGCAGGGATAAAGGTATTTCCCGTAGTGCCTAACCCAACATTGGCAGTAAAGATGGAAAGAAGTGGAGCAGATGGAGTTATTGTAGAGGGCTGTGAAGCAGGGGGACATATAGGTGAAATGACTTCTATGACCATAATTCCCCAAACAGCAGATAGAGTTAACATCCCCATAATAGCTGCAGGGGGAATAGCTTCAGGTAAGCAGATTTTAGCAGCTAAAATATTAGGAGCTATAGGAGTTCAAATAGGTACATTGTTTTTATCATCAGTAGAATGTCCTATCCATCAAGAATACAAAAATCTTTTGTTAAAGTCTAAATATAATAATGTAACGGTAATTGGGAGAATAAATGGTCTTCCCTTAAGATTAATAAAAAATAATATGGCAGTAAATTATTTAAGATTGGAAAAACAGGGATTGGACAAAATGGAATTGGAAAAATACACACTAGGTGCCCTAAAGGCAGCAGTGGAATCAGGGGATTTAGAAAAGGGCTCATTTATGGCTGGATTAACATTAAGTCAAATTGAGGAAATAAGGCCTGTGGAAGAAATCCTAGAAAACCTAATGGAGGAATATCAAGAAGAATTGGGGAAAATTTATAATGAAATTAAATATTAAGAATAAGACCGCTGAATATCCCATAATTCAAGGTGGAATGGGAGTAGGTATCTCTTTAGGCATACTTAGCGGAGCAGTAGCTAGGGAAGGTGCCATGGGAACCATATCAATGGTAAATATCGGGTATAGGGAAGATGATTTTTATACTAATGCTCTAGAAGCCAATATCCGGGGATTTAAAACAGAATTTGCATTAGGCAGAAAAATTGCTAAGGGCAAAGGCTTAATCGGAGTAAATATAATGGTTGCTGCCAATCAATATGAGGAATTGGTTAAAGAAGCAGTCAAAGAAAAAGTTGACTATATAATATCCGGTGCAGGCCTTCCTTTGAACCTTCCTAAACTTGTAGAAGATGAGGAGATATTAATATCCCCAATAGTATCCAGTTTAAAAGCCTTAAAACTAATTAATAAGGTTTGGCTTAAAAAATATAATAGACTTCCTGACTTTGTGGTATTAGAAGGCAGTGGGGCTGGAGGCCACCTAGGTTTTAAAAAGGAAGAAATAGAAAAGGGCAAAAGCCTAGAAAAATTGACTAGAGAGATTTTAAAATACTTGAAGGCTATAAAAAACCAAGAGGGAAAAGATATCCCCTTATTTGTAGCAGGATCAGTCTATGATGGATATGATTTGAAAAAATATAGAGAATTAGGAGCCACAGGAATACAAATAGGTACTAGATTTATAGGTACTTATGAATGTGATGCAGATATAAAATACAAAGAATTTATTATTGCTTCAAAAGAAAAAGATTTAACCATAATAGATAGTCCTGCAGGGTTGCCAGGTAGAATAATAAGAAATAATTTATTAGAAAAAATAAAAAAATCAAGAATACCATCAAATAGATGTATCAATTGTTTGCGAACATGCGATCCGAAAAATACCCCATTTTGCATATCAGATGCTCTTATCAATTCAGTAAAAGGAAATATAGATAATGGCTTAATTTTTGCAGGTTCAAAATTAGATAAAATAACAGAAATAGTCACTGTAAAAAGTATAATCAAAGAAATAATCAAGGAGTATAGTGAAAAATGAAAATAGCTTATATATATGGAGGACAAGGCAGTCAAGTGGAGGGGATGGGTCAGGATTTATATGCTGAATATCCCTTTATAAGAGATTATTATAAATCCTTAGAGGCAGACTTTCCATTAAAAAAACTCTCCTTTCAAGGTGATTTAAAAACCATCTCTCAAACAGAATATACTCAACCTCTAATGTTAGTTTTCCAAATAGCCATAACTAAGGTTTTAGCATCCTATGGAATTAAGCCAGACATAGTTTTAGGCCTTAGTTTAGGGGAATACTCCGCCTTATATGCTTCTGGAGTTTTAAATGAAGATGAATTACTTAAGGTGATTGAGTATAGAAGTAGGGAAATGGCTCAAGTTTCCAAGAGATTAGATTCAAAAATGTTAGCAGTATTTAGTGATGACCTTGTAGGAATAAAGAATATATGTAAAAGTTATTCTAATAAAACTGACTTTGTCCAGGTGTCTAATATTAACACCAAAGGTCAAATTGTAATTTCAGGTGATAAGGATTTAGTTAATAAGGTAAATAAACATTTAAAAAATGATGGCTTTAAGGTGAAGGAGTTAAACACAAGTGGACCTTTTCATACTTCCTATATGGGAGATGTTTCGGTTAAACTAAAGAAGTTTTTTAATATATGGAATTTAGGACCCCCAAAATCCCAATAATATACAATCTAAAGGGTGACTTTGATAGTGATGGAGATATAAAGGATATTATGGCAAAACAGGTGTCCAACCCAGTTTTATTTAAGAATTGTTTGGAAAGGTTGTTGGCCCAAGATGTGGACTTAATAATAGAAATTGGCCATAAAAACACCATTAAAGGGCTAGTGAAGAGAATGGCTAAGGATGAAAGAGTTTTATCTATAAATAATGTGGAATCCATTAAGAAGTTGGTAAAGGAGGTGGCCTTAGATGGTAAAGAGAAGGGTGGCACTAATTACTGGGGCATCAAAAGGTATAGGAAGGGCTATAGCCATTAGATTAGCCCAATCAAATATTGATATTATAATAAATTATAATAATGACTTAAAAGGAGCAGAGGAGACACAAAAACAATGTAGTGTATATGGCATTAAATCCATAATACTTCAAGGGGATATGAGTAAGGAGGAAGATGTTGACTCTGTTTTTAGAGAATCTATAGACCAATTTGGTAAGATAGATATTTTAGTAAATAATGCAGGAATCACTAGGGATGGGTTGTTAATCTCCATGAAGGAAAAAAACTTTAGAGAGGTAATAGAAGTCAATTTATTTTCTGCCTTTTACACCATGAAATTAGCAGCTAGAATTATGGCAAAGAATAGATATGGTAGGATAATTAATATTTCAAGTATAGTAGGAATTAGAGGTAACCCAGGTCAAGCAAATTATTCCGCCAGTAAGGCAGGAATAATTGGAATGACTAAATCCCTAGCTAAGGAATTGGCAAGTAGAAATATTCGGGTCAATGCCATTGCTCCCGGGTTTATAGAAACTGATATGACTAATAAATTAAATGATAAGGTTAGAGAAAAATTGCTAGAAGAGATACCTGTAAAATACTTTGGAAAGGCTGAAGATATAGGGCATTTGGTAAACTTTCTAGTATCTGATGAGGCCAGTTATATTACAGGCCAGGTTATATCCATTGATGGAGGTATGAATATATAATGACAAAAAGACGGGTAGTGATAACAGGATTAGGGGGCATATCCCCTATAGGCAATACTTTAGAAGATATATTAGAAAGCCTTAAAACCTCTAAATGTGGAATTGATATAATAGAAAGTTTTAATATTGAAGACTTTCAAATAAAGCTAGCTGGCCAGGTTAAAGATCTTGATCCTTTAGAATACTTAGATAGAAAATCCATTAATAGGATGGATAGGGTAAATATTCTAGGATTAATAGCAGGTATAAAGTCTATAGAGGACAGCAATATAAACCTAGATGATATAGATAAGAACAGGGCAGGGGTTTATATTTCCTCAGGAATCGGAGGATTAGAAACCATCGAAAGAGAAAAGGAAAAGGGGATGGATAAAGGTTATGAAAGAATATCCCCCTTCTTTATTCCCATGTCTATTGTAAATCTTACTGCCTCCCATCTGGCTAGTTATTTTGGGTTTCATGGTTTTTGTATCTGTCCAGTGACCGCCTGTGCAGGGTCAAATTCTGCTATTGGTGAAGGCTTCCGGAGTATTAAAGATGGTTATAGCGATATTATTTTAGCTGGAGGGGCAGAAGCCAGCATTACCCCATTGGGGATAGGAGGCTTTTCCTCTATGAAAGCCCTATCAAAACAAGCTAATAAGGAAAGGGCCAGTATCCCCTTTGATAAGGAAAGGTCCGGCTTTGTTATGGGAGAAGGGGCAGGTGTATTAGTATTGGAGGAACTTAATCATGCAAAGAAAAGAAATGCTAAAATCTATGGTGAAATAATTGGCTATGGTTCTACCTGTGATGCAGGCCATATCACCCAGCCCAATAGTGAGGGAATATATGCAGCTCTGGCAATGGCAAATGCTATTTTAGAAGGGAACATTGATAAATCTCAGGTGGACTATATAAATGCCCATGGCACATCTACTCCCCTTAATGATAAATATGAAACCTTAGCAATAAAAAGGGTTTTTGGTGAAGGATATAAGGATATTTATGTGAGTTCTACTAAATCCATGACGGGCCATCTCTTAGGTGCAAGCGGGGCTATAGAGGCTTTGATTACTCTACTGGCCATTAAAAATAATATAATTCCTCCAAATATAAATTATAAGGTTAATGATCCAGAATGTGATTTAAATATAGTGGAAAATAAATATATAGAGGGCAGAATAAACTATGCCTTAAGTAATTCCCTTGGTTTTGGGGGCCATAATGTATCCCTATTATTTAAGAGATGGGAGGAATAAAATGAAGTTGAATTCTAATGAAATAGAGAAAATATTGCCCCATAGATATCCATTTTTATTAGTAGATAAGATAATAGATGGAGAAGAAGGCAATTGGGCAGCAGGAATTAAAAATATCACAAGAAATGAATACTTTTTTCAAGGTCATTTTCCAGAATATCATGTAATGCCTGGGGTGCTAATAATTGAAGCTTTAGCCCAAGTAGGTGCTATTGCCCTTTTGTCATTAGAGGAAAACAGGGGTAAAATTGCCTTCTTTGCTGGAATAAAATCTGCCAAATTTAAAAAAGAAGTCCTCCCTGGGGATCAACTTTATTTAGAATGTAAATTAAAGAGACAATTAGGCAATATAGGATTTGGTTCAGCTATTGCAAAAGTGGATGGTGAAATATGCTGTACAGCAGAGCTTACTTTTGCCATAAAATAATATCCAGCTTGAATTTGATTATTCCATTTGATATTATGAAATAAAAATGGTGAGGGTGGGCTATGTTAGAAGAATTATTTAAGGATGTTTATGAAAAATTTAAATTAAACTTTTATAAAAGTATATTTAAAGGCTTTGAAGAAAGAGAAGCTAATTTAACCCCCACAGAAATACTCTGTGTAGAGGTAATAAATGCACTGGAAATGCCTACCATAAAAGAGCTGACAGAATTTATGGAAACTTCCCAATCTAATATGGCATATAGGGTGGCCAATTTAATTAGTAAAGGCTATATAAAAAAGATTCAATCTAAGGAAGATAAGAGGGAATATTATTTAAAACCTACCGAAAAGTTTTATAAATACTATTATATTAGAACTCAATATATAGATACGGTGCTAGATAGATTGGAAAAATCTACTCCAAAAGAAGATATAGATACATTAATTAGCATTTTAGACCATATGACAAATGAGTTAATGCCAGAGGTTACTAATTTTATAAATAGTTTAAAAAGCAAGCAAAATAGGATTGAGAACCCTTCCTAAGAAGGGTTCTCTAATATAATTGTATATACTTTATTAATTTGAGCAGGATAACTTTCGGCAATCTTTCCATCATAATAAACCCGAACCTTATCCCCTACATTAAATTCCCTTAGGCTATCCTCAATCTCCATAGATAAGGATACATTCATTAAATCGCTGCTGCGGATTTCATCCTCATCTTCGTTGACCTTCACTAAAATAGAATGTTCATTTACTTCAGTAACTATTCCTCGGAAATTAGGTTGTTTAGAAACATTTTTCATGGTTACTTTACCAGAACAGCCAGTAAGTAAAATTAAAATAATTAATAATATTACAGCTAATTTTTTCATATTATTTTCCCCCTAAATGTAATTAAATGGAGTTTTCCAAAATTTTGATTGCTGTCTCCAATTCTATTCACCTATAATTTTCACTAACACTCTTTTAGACCTTTTCCTGTCAATTTCACCACAGAATATCTGTTCCTAGGTGTCAAAATCTATCTTCCCTTCAGTGATAGCTAACACCACTTCTCTGCCATAATAGTTCTTTTTAAATAATCATCAGCATTATTCTCAAAACCATTATGAAATTATTGCCAGTTTATATATTTATATTATAATAATTTATTAGCGAACAATCCATAAAAATATTAAATCTTTACAATACCAACTCCAATAGGATTAGTCTTCTACCAATAGATACTGTAATCAACTAAATATAATATTTATACTAAATGTATCAAAGCAACTCTATTGGAGGTTGGCACATTGAATTTAAAATCTATCGGTAAAAGAATCCAAATGAGAAGAGAAGTCTTGGGAATGAAACAGGAAGAATTGGCAGAGCATGTAAATTTGAGCCCTAATTATATTAGTGCTATTGAGCGGGGAGTAAAAATCCCCAGACTGGAAACATTTATCCGTATTGCAAATGCATTAAATATAACATCAGATTTTCTTTTGATGGATGTTTTAAATACCGGCAGTGAAATAAAATCCTCCATACTTTCAGAAAAAATAAAAAACCTATATCCTAAAGAGCAGGAAAGAATAATTCATGTAGTGGAAGCTATGATAGAATATGGGAAAGATATTGGTAATAATTAATTTATTAAAAATAGATGAAATATAGCTACCTTATGATATACTAGTTCTATAGGTATTAGTAACATACTTATAGTGTGGAGCTTGAGGTAGCCAAATGATAATATCAAAAATACAATTGAAATATATAAAGCTTCAAATTTATATTCATAGTTTTTTTATTAGCTTATACCGAAATAAGGTGAACTCCTTAACAAGTAATGGAAAAATTATTTTATCTAGAAGACTAAAGTTTGCTGATACACTTTTAAACCATCATTGTAATCAAATCATTAATCTAAAACATAAGCTGGAAGAATTTCAATAAAAAATTCTAAAGGTCATCTACTTAATGTTTTCATGGGTACATTCTCTAAACACTCATTATTTCTGTAATTCTTTATAATATTGGGGAAATTCATTTGTCATATTGTTTTCACAAATCTTTATGGATTCTTCTTTTACTAAGGGTAATTCTTTATTTGCCTTCTTATAAACTTCTTTATTTACCCTCTGGGCGAAGCAACCTATTTTGGGTTTACCCATTATTTCATTCATTTCTTTCCATAGTTCCTCTATCCCCTTTTCTCCAATACTTCCAAAGCTCATAGGTACAAAATCACAGGGATATAGATGGCCAGATGCACTTATATATGAATGTTGGGTGCCGGCACCACAGCCATATCTTTCCTTACTTTCTGTATAGGCGAAGGTGGTAATTTTCGGAAGTCCCCCTTTTCTATTGGCCTTGTGCTGTATATTAATGAGTTTCTTCCTATCTTCAATACTAAAGAGTACCTTATCCAAATCCTCTACACCTAAAAGGCTACCACTTAAAATTGGTTCTAAGATCTTAACTTCATGGACCCCAATTTCACCGGCGAATTTAAAAAAATTAAGGAGTTTTTCCTCATCCAATTCCTCTTTTAAAATAACTGTCTGTGCCATAGTATAGATTCCTGCAGACCTTGAGTTTTGAATAGCCCTAATGGCATAGTCAAAGGCCTGCTCACTATTTCTATTGGCATTATGTCTTTTTCTATCATAGGAATCCAAACTTATTCCAATGCTAAATAAGCCCCTTTTCTTTAATTCCTTTGCTCTTTCCAATGTTAAATTAAATCCACTGGTAAATAGGGTGGATACACTTCTATCATCTATTGACTCTACTATTTGGTATATATCTTCCCTCACCATAGGCTCCCCGCCGGTTAGGCCTATAATGGAGGTATTCATATCTTGAATATTACTAATAATATCTATCCACTCTCGGGTGGTTAATTCCCTATCATCTACTCGATTTTTTGTGCTACAATATAAACAATTATTAGGGCATTTATTAGTAAGTGAAAGATAAAAGGAAATAGGCCCACTCCTCTTTCCATATATTTGCTGGGTAAATATATTATTTGATTCTGGGACTGCCATTAAATTTGTATAAAATGCCTTAGAAGGAAAGGGTGGTAAAAAGGCACTAATAATGTATTTATCTTCAAATTCTATTAATTTTTCTCCCTTTAACATACTGGACATCATTTTTATATATTTATTTATATTAAAGTTCTTATCTTCCTTAAGAATATTATATATTTCAAATAATGATTTAATAACCTTCCTATCAAATGACATCTTTGTTAACATCTTATAATTATTTACCCCCACCATGATTCCCCCTTGAGTTATTCCAGTCTATAAGTTCCATATGCAAATTTATGATTTATTTGATATTTTCCCCTCTTATATTTTGTTCTTCTAATTTCTTCAATTATATCTTCCTTTATTAAATGGTAATCCTTAAAGATACATGCTGTTCCCGCTATTGCGCCTGTTTCACTTAGCCAGTCTAGAAGTTCTTCTGGTTTATCAAAGCTAACTACTAATTCCTCTTCTTCTACATTTAGCTCTTGAAAACCAAATTGGTTAAACCATTTTGTTAGTCCTTCCTGCCCATTGGGTAGATTGAATTTTATATCCATAGGCTTTATGACCTGACCTTGATTTTTATACATTACCTTTAAAAATATATCTTCTATCCCAGAGAGGGTGCCCTGAACATTAGTGATGATTTTTACTCTTCCCTTAGGATTTAATACCTTTTTAAAAAGTTCAAATAATTCTCTATAGTTAAAATAAGATAAGGCCCATCCAAAATATATCATATCAAACCTTTCATCGGTAGATCTTAAAAACTCAATACCCTCACTATTAACTATTGTTATTCTATTATCCTCTAATCTTCTCAATTCTTCTAACATCTTATCTGAGTAATCTACGGATATTATTTCCATTTCCCCATATATATCCTTTTCTAGAAGCTTTTTAGTGATATAGCCTGTTCCACAAGAAAAGTCTAGTATTTTTACCTTCCTATTTATATGTATATCCTCATCTATTATCCTATCGGTAAATTGACCCATCTTATCTAGCCAATGGGTATAAGTAGAGGACACCTTATTGTATTCTTCTTTATAATCCTCTTTATTTACAACATTTTTATTTAAAAGTTTTATGGCTAATTTCATATAAAACCTTATTTTCTTAAACATTCTTTTCTCCAATAATAATAAAATAGTATTTATTATCAATAAAATTTCTAATCTTAAATTTATCCTTAATAAGTTCTTGAATTTCCTCACTGGTTTTAAAATACAATTTTCCAAATAATATAAATTCAAAGACCCTTAGCATTCTAATCTTAGCATTTTTCTTTTCTAAATCTAAAATAAGCAACTTCCCATTATCCTTAAGTATTCTATAGGCCTCTTGAATAAGACCCTTTTGATTTTCGATATGGTGAAATACATCCACCATTAAAACTATATCTATACTATTGTTTTCAAAATCTGTATTCAATCCATCTCCTAATATGGGGACTACTTTTCCATTGGCCTTCACCTTTGAAAGCATTCCCTCGCTTTCATCTAGGATATAGACAATTTTACAATCACTGCTTATATAATCTGCCAGTCTTCCTGTACCTCCGCCAATATCTAATACTACTTCCTCTCCTTGGAGGTTTAATATTTCTTTTATTTCTTCTCCTTTGTTAAATTTAAACATCTCTATAAATTTATCATAGTGTTTATAAACCCTATCAAATTTTTTCAATGTATTTTCTCCCTACCCTACCCATTTGCTGATTTCTTCTATAGCTTGAATTACCCTATCCCCTTCTTCTATGGTGTTAAAATATCCCATACTAAATCTTATAGTCCCCCGATTAAAGGTGCCTATTGTCTTATGGGCTAGGGGGGCACAATGGAGTCCTGAGCGACAGGCTATATCATAATTATTATCTAAAATAAAGCTGATTTCTGATGGATCAGCTTCTCCAATATTAATAGACACCACAGGGGCCTGTCTTTCTCCATCCTTTGGCCCATATATTATTACCTTATCTATCTTTGAAAGGCCCTCTATTAGATATTGGGTGAGCTTTTCCCCTTGCTTTCGGATATTATCTATTCCCTCTTCTAAAATGAATTTTACCCCTGCCCCTAGGCCAGCAATTCCTATTGTATTTAAGGTGCCACTTTCATATCTATCTGGCATTATTAAAGGTTGGCTTAAAATTTCTGACTGGCTTCCTGTTCCCCCTTCCCTCTGGGTTTCTAATTCTATACCCCTTTTAATGTATAGTCCTCCTATCCCCTGGGGACCTAATAATCCCTTATGGCCAGGGAAGGCTAATAAATCTATATTGGACTTATTCACATCTATATCATAGATGCCTGCACTTTGGGCAGCATCTACCATATAAATCAGATTATGCTCTCTAGCAATTTGGCCTATCTCTGATATAGGCAGTAGGGTGCCTACCACATTTGAGCTATGGGTGGTAATAATCATTTTAGTATTGGGCTTTATTGCCTTTTCTATATCCAGGCTGGACACCATTCCCCTATTATCACCCTCTACAATTGTAAGTTCTATTATTCCCCTCTCTTCCAAAGTCTTTAAGGGACGAATTACTGAATTGTGTTCCATACTGGTAGTTACTACATGGTCTCCCTTCTTTAGCACTCCTTTAATTCCTAAATTGAGTGAATCAGTACAATTTTGGGTAAATACAATATTCATTGGATCATTAATGGAAAATAACTGGGCTAATAATTCCCTTGTTCTATAAATTATCCTGCCCGATTCTAAGGCCATTTTATGACTTGATCTTCCAGGATTGGAGGAACTTCTCATGGTCTTTTCTATTTCCCTATATACTATTTCCGGTTTTGGAAAGGTTGTTGCTCCATTATCAAAGTAAATAGTCATATTTTCCGCCTCCAAAATAGGTAATTTTCATATATACTTAATATAGTGAATAAAGTTTATTTCATTTTACCACAATAATACCATATTAATGGAACTTTTTTATATTATCTGCGTCTAATTACTAGAGGAGGAATTTCTATGAAAAGATATTTATATTTAGCTATTCTTATTATTTTATGTTTATTTTTTTTATCCGGGTGCATAGATTATAACCATGTTAAATCTGCTAATGAGAAAGAAAATCTAAATACCTCCAACCAATCTGGAGATATTAAAGATTTACAACCTACCATATATAAAGATGTAAATAACTTGCCTGGTGTTACCATGGCTGGGAAGGATGATACTATATCAGCTACTGGTATCACTGTGGTATTAAAAAACAATTCTGATAAAGAGTGTATCTATGGAGAATTCTTTTTATTAGAACAAAAATTTAATAATAGCTGGTATGAGGTACCTGTCATTATAGATGGTAACTATGGATTTAATAGTATTGGCTATGAATTATCTCCAGGTGATAGCGGAGAATGGGAGATTGATTGGGACTGGCTCTATGGGAGTTTAGAGGCTGGCCAGTATAGAATAATAAAGGATATTCTAGACTTTAGGGATACAGGGGATTTTGATAAATACTTTTTGGCAGCGGAGTTTACAATTTAATACAGGGATATTACAGTCTATTAGCGACAAGGTAATTTCGGGAGACTCCCTACAACCCCTATGTACTAATGGTACGCTCTATAACCAATTAACTACTGATATATATTATATAAAGAAGGCGAACTAATTTCTAGCATAAAATTACCCGTTCCTCCGATGGCATTGATAGATAACACCAACAATTCATTCAGATGATAAATTCTAAAGCTTGGGAACTCACTTCGTTTAAACAGCCCAAGCTTTTTGACTGATTTATATCTTCATTCATTGGGTATTATAGCCATCAGACGTCAAGTCGTCACTTGGTAAATTTATTTATAACACACTTCTAACCTATCCGGATTTTATCTTATCAGGTTATATATAGATAGACTTAGGATAAAAACTGCTGAAAAGAATAAATATTAAATAAAATTCGACTTTGAGAAATTTGTTAGAAGAATCCACTAAATAAAAAAATCGAAAGGGCTGGACTGTTTGAGCATAGCGAGTTACCATCCATAATTTGCTCCGCAGGACTCCACTCAGGAATACTGGTGAGTGCAGCCCTATTTTTTATGGGTGAAAGTTCTTCTTCAACTTTTCAGCCTAAAAATTTCTTTAACTTAAGCTAACCTTTCCATACTGAAAACAAATAAGGCTAGAGCTATTAGATTTTCCACCCTAGAGGCGATTTGCAGGGAACTTAATTGCCAACCGGGTGATATTTTAGAATATTGTGCTGGAAACACTGAAAGTAAGGAATATTTATAGAGAAATTTATACCTATTAGGGTAAAAGTGGATATTAATATGGTAAGAGGATAATAAGTGGCGGTAAAATAGATCAATAGGTCATTTACCATCATGATTTGCATTATAAATAATACTCATAATCTTCACTAAAGATTGTCAATGGCATCCAAAGATTTTTGAATATCCCTGAATACAAGTGATTGCATATTATCTTTATACATATACGGATTGGCACATTTTAATGCATTTTTAATATCCTCTTTTAAATCTGCTTTATATTTTACAATAGAAGGCAAAGCTTTAATACATTGTCTTGCAGTTATTGGCTTATCGTCCAAAATGTGCTGTAGGTACTTATCAATTATTTCATCAATCTTATATTCAGCATCCCACTTGCCATTAGTTGTAATCAGAATAATTCCCCTTGTCTTATATAAGAATTTGTGTTATCCATCATTTCTACAAAGGTATCAAAGAACGGGTAGACCTCAGCAGAACTACTGCACTTATTTTCCAGCTCTTTTAAGCAATGATATGCTTGC
>DUPX01000062.1 GCA_012838085.1 Eubacteriaceae bacterium | reverse complement strand
TGGATACATTTCATTTAATGTCTTTCCATATTTCTTTTGCATATATGCATCGCATGCTGCAGCTTCTTGAGGTTCCCAATCACGAATCTTAGTGTTCATTGGGTGGTCTGCAGAGCCACAGTCAACACCAATCCACTTGATTTCCATATCCTGTGCCCATTTCATAAAATCTAGGGAAGGACCTGGATGTCTTAACATGTATCTTCTTTCATCTGCCTCTGGCTCATCCCAGGCATATTTACAATATCCTGTTTTGATAATCAGTATATCACCCTTTTTTACCTCTACCCTATCCATAATATCTTGGGGAGTATAGATAGAAAAGTCTTCAGCTATATCAGATAAGTCTGCAATAGCTCCTGGTCCAATTAGTTTTTCTAATTCAAGAGAAGCTAGGTCCCTTCCAGCTGTGTCAAAGTGTAATGGTCCATCTAGATGAGTACCTACGTGGTTTGAATGGGTAACTAGCATTCCATTAGCTCCATTAGGTGCAAGTCTCTTAAAGAACTTTACCTGTAATGGCTCATATGTTGGCCAAGGTGGTGTCAAATGACTAAGCTTTTGAGTTAAGTCATACATCTTTACATTTTCCCAAAAATCTAAAATTTTCATTTAAAATCTCCTTTCGCTTTCATTATTTAATTTAAAAGTTGTAAAAGTTTATATTACATTATTCTACAACTTTTTTATCTATTAGCTCTTTTACCCTCTTATCATCTAATCCTAACAAGTTTTTCAGAATTTCTTCAGTATGTTGGCCTATTGATGGTGCTGGTTCCTTTGGTACTTCCTCCTCTGGTGGAATATCTGATAATTTTATTGGGTTACCTGCAACTTTTATTTTACCTACTCCAGGTTGTTCTACTTCTACCAGCATATTTCTAGCTTCCACTTGGGGATCAGTAAATAATTTATCTACTGAGTTTATCGGGCTAACTGGTACACCTGCCTCATTTAATATATCTAGCCATTCATCAGTAGTCTTTTCAATAAATATCTCATCTATTATAGGCTTTAGAATATCATGATTGTTATTTCTTTCATCATTTGTTGCAAATCTTGGATCTTCTAAGAGGTCTTCCCTATTTACAGCAACACAAAAGCTCTTCCATAAGGCGTCATTGCCTGCAGCTAAAATAGCCCAGGAATCCTTTGTCTTAAATGCCTCAAAGGGTGTTATGGAAGGATGTTTAGATCCTAAAGGTTGGGGGATCTCCCCTGCTGCAGTATATCGGGCAATTGCATTTTCTAGTATTGATACTTGACCGTCTAACATTGCCACATCTACCTTTTGGCCTTTGCCAGTAGTTTCCCTACTTATTAGTGAGGCAACAATACCGATAGCTCCAAATAAACCAGCTGTAATATCTCCAATTGAAGTACCAACCCTTATAGGTTCTCCCCCTGGTTGGCCGGTAATACTCATTATTCCACCCATCCCTTGTACTATCATGTCATAGGCTGCCCTCATTGAATAAGGTCCTGTATGACCAAAACCTGACATTGCTGCATAGATGAGTCTTGGATTTACTTCTTTTAATACATCATAGCCTAATCCTAGCTTTTCCATTGTACCCGGGCGGAAATTTTCTGCTAGAACATCCACCTCTTTCACTAATTCCAGTAACAATTCCTTACCTTCTTTAGTTTTTAAGTCTATTGCTATACTCTTTTTCCCTCTATTAATACTTACAAAGTAAATACTTTCACCATTTACAAAGGGGCCAAAATCTCTAGAATCATCTCCTGTACCAGGGCGCTCTATTTTAATTATATCAGCACCTAAATTAGCTAAGACCATTGTACAATAGGGGCCAGCTAAAACTCTTGTTAAGTCTAATACTTTAATACCTTCTAATGGTTTAATTGTCAAAGAATACACCTCCTGTTTTTTCCTGTGCTTATCTAAGTATTATTTATACTAATCCTTCTTTTTCTAACATTTCTACGAAAGCTTGTAAAGCATCTTCATAGCATTTCATTGGTGGTCGAACTATACCTGCTCCTACTTGGCCTACCCCTGGATCCTTATGGGCAATACCGGTGTTAATTACTGGAAGAATACCTGTTTCCACAACTTTTCTAATATCAATTCCTGTAGCAGTTCCTCTAAAGTTTAAAAATGGTATTTGATAAACATTATTTTCTCCATGGGTTATTTCATACATAGATGTAGAGTAGTTTACAGCATCCTGGGGAGTTCCACCAACAAATTGAACAATAGCTGGGGCTGTTGCCATGGCAAATCCTCCAATCCCTGCTATCTCAGTAATAACACTATCTCCTATATCTGGATTTGCGTCTTCTTGACTATAACCTGGGAAATATAGGCCATCTATATACTCTGCTGGTGCAGTAAACCACCTATCTCCCCCTTCTATACCTGATACCCTAATTCCGAATTCTGTTCCATTCCTTGCTTGGGTAGTAACAATAGTACTATATGGAATACCTTTTGCTGCATCTAGTGTAGCCTTACATGCAGGCATGGTTAAGTTAAGGACAAAGTGATCATTGGAGTCCATAAACTTTAGAACATCTATCTTATCTTGTAAGTCAAAACTTGTAGCCGCTACATGGGGAGCAATAGCTCTTATAAACATTCCTGTACCTGATTTATTTCTATTATGTCCCTCATCTCCCATTTGAAGCATTTGAGCAATTAAGGTTTTTAAATCCATTGGTCCATGAAGTTCTAATGCCTCTTTAAGCAATGGTCCTAATACTCTTTCCATCCACTTTAGCCTATCGATTACTTCTTTGTTATATGCTCCAAATCTTAAAACCTTCCCTAAGCCTTCATTTAGGGTACAATATGAATAGTTTCCATAGGTCTCATTTTTTATGATGAATACTGGCATAGATGCTGAGGCTACTCCTGCCATAGGCCCTACTCCATCATGATGATGCCAAGGGTCTAAGGTTATTTCCCCAGACTCTAATAGCTTAGTGGCAGACTCCTCATCTTCTGCTAATCCCTCATAAATTAGAGCTCCCATCATCGCACCTCTAAGGGGGCCACTGGCCTTATCCCATGTAATAGGTGGTCCTGCATGTAGTAAAGTTTTTTCTGTCATTCCTGGTACAACATCTAAACATTTCCCAATGCCTACTAAACTTGGCTGTCCATTTAAGATAATTTCTAATGCCTTGTCATTAGCTGCATTAATCTTTTCCATTACCATTTTTGTTCCTCCCTTCTTTATTTTAATTTAGAAAGTAGTGACATCATCTTTTTACTGCCTCCTGCTGGTGGTCTCCATCTCATTTGTACTGTCTTTATATTTTGTTCTTTTAAGTCATCTCCGAAGCTATCTAAGCCCATATTGATGACTTTAAGTTCTTTACCAAATAGTTCATTAATATTACTCATCATTATCCCTCCACTATTTAATACTGGATATTAATTTTTCACTAAATCTTACAGCTTGTGCATTAGATGGTAGTACATATACTCCATTTTCTTTTAATGTGACTTCACATTTTTCTAAGTTTTGTGGGTCCTCATTGGTTCCACAGACAAAGGCTACAAAGGTTAAATGTCTACCTTCTTTTTCTGCATATTCTCTGGCTTTAATTATCCCAGGTAAAATTTCCCCCACTATATCTCTATTTGCACCGTATCCTATTACAAAATCCAATAGAATTACAGCTACTTCTGGGTCCTTTGCTTCCTTTAAAATCACATCTATTCTTGTAGATGGATCAATCATTGGATGGGGTTTACCTACAGTAAATTCGTCTTCTCCTAGGTCTAATACTGTATGGGCCTTACTCTTGAATACATCTTCTAATTTGAATTCACTTTTTAGAGGAATATTAGAGTAGCCATCTATACCCTCTTCTTGTAAAATCTGTAAGGCTTCATAGGCTAAGGTCCCGCCTGAATATAACCCCCTTAGGTATTTTTGTCCTTGAGAGAATTTTGTAGCTTCTTCTTTTGCCGCCTTTTCTAATTCTTCCTTATCTCGGGTAAAGTCTACAACATCTACTACTTCTTCTCCTCTAGATAAGGCCACTGCCTTATAAGCAGTATCTTCTAAAGTAAGTCCTGCATATGCACCATAAGCCTTTGCAACTTCTGGGTCCCCTCCAATAAAGTGGACTACTGCTGGCTTATCAGATTCTTTAAGTGTGTTTAATACCTTTTCTTCAATTTCCTTTGCAGGTGGTTTAGATATTAATACTATTACCTCAGTATTAGGGTCTTTTTGAAGGGCACGTATGCCATCTATCATCATTATACCCCCAACTTCTGCCCTTAAATCTCTACCTCCTGTACCAATTGCCTGGGTTATTCCACTTCCTAACTTTCCAATAATGGAAGATACCTCTTGGATTCCAGTACCGGATGCACCTACTATTCCAATATCTCCCTTATTTACTGCATTGGCAAAGCATAGGGGAACACCATTAATAATAGCAGTACCACAGTCAGGCCCCATAACCAATAATCCCTTTTCATGAGCTAATTTCTTTAATTCTATTTCCTTTTCTATAGGTACATTATCACTAAATAGCATTACATGAATACCCTTATTTAAAGCTTTCTTTGCCTCATCTGCCGCATATTCTCCAGGAACAGATATAACTACCATATTTGCATCGGGTAGGGCATCAACTGCTGAATCAAAGGTGGCTGGTTGATAATCAGAAGTCTGACTTTCTGCCTTTTTACTTAATAGTTCATCTACCTTGGAAACAACTTCTTCAAATACCTCTTCCTTCTCTGTATCTACTGCAATGTAGAAATCATTTGGAGTTAATTCCTCAATCTCTGGAGTCATAAGATTTAAGTTTCCTGTTAACTCCTTATTTAAATCGGTGCCCATCCCCACCAATACTTCCTTTACTCCAGAAATACTATTTAATTCTTTTGTTACTATCATTAATGTAACCGAATCGTAATATGTGTTCTTTTTTACTTCCACATGTACTGCCATAATTTTCCTCCTTCTTAATCTTGATTTTTTTAATTACATAAGCACCTAATAATAAACCTACTAATGTATCTGTGCCTGATGTTGAGCCTAGATTAATTGCAGCTAGCACTGCTCTTTCTATTTCTTTTCTATCCTTTGATGCAATCATAGCAATAGACAGCTCTTTAATAGATCTTGCAAACTCTCCATTAATGGCAGCCTTTAACATCTGCCTGCTGACAATAGTAGTTTGATTGGTGAGCCCTTGGTCTATTAGGCTCTTTTTTAAGTAGGATATTGCCTTTATCTCCATTTTATAGTATTGACCTAAGTAATGTAATGTTGCTAATAGTCCTACTAATAAGTCATCAGCTGAAGGTGTTAGTCCAGGGCCAAAACCTACAATTCCTGTAAGAATTTTTTCTATTGATACCTGGTCATCTTTTATAATTCCATATAGTAAATTTTTTATTCTCGGAGAAATGTATGAACTATAATGATTAACCTTTATAGAGTTTTCAAAATCATTAATTTCAAATTCTTTTATAATAGGAGGGTAGTCCACTATTAAGGGGCCTATCCCTAAGAAGTTTCCTTTTCTTAACAGCGTTCCCATTATTTCTAATAAATTAGACTGTAGTTGGTTCCTATCCACTAGGTCATTATATTCCTTTGGAAGACCAGGCTCCCAGCTATCAGCTCCTTGAAGGTTAATATAGAAATGTCCTGCTACTGAACGGATGGATTTATTATTGATAATTACCCTCATGCCCTGCTCCATATTAAGTTTTTTCATGGTCTGACCAGGAGGTAAATCTAGTGAAATACTATAGGGGTTATCCCCATATTCTTTTGAGATTAATCCTATTAAATCCTTGTCTGATACTTGGATATTACAGGCATAATCAAATACAGAATGAATAAATCCCTCTATATCCTTTCCCCCATTAACCTCCACCATTTGTTCAATCATATTTTTTACCCTGCTACTCATGCTAGTTGAATTAATCATAAATTTCATTCCTTATATTATGCTCTACCATATACAATTCTATTTAAAGAGCTTTCTCCCTTTATGAAGTACTTATAAATAAAAACCACTATTTGCCTTTATTTTTGTTAACTTTATATATTATTATGGTTTTTCATCTATAATGCCCATTATTTTAAGGGCTATTTCTAGATTTAATCTATCTTGAGGATTTTGAAGGCTTAAATCAGTGATTTCTTCTATTCTTTGTATTCTATATAATATAGTATTGTAATGGGTAAAGAGTTCTTGGGATATTCTTTTTAAATTCCCCCCATTATCAAAATAGGATTCTAATGTCTTTACTAATTCGGTATCTTTTTTCTTATCATAGTCTACTAACGGCTTTATTGTTTCATTATAAAATCTAATTAATTCCGGTTTTAAGTTTTCATAATATAACAACCTATAGATACCTAAATCATCAAAATGTATAATAGCTTTCTTGTTAAATAATCGCCCTAGAGTAATAGACTTTTTTGCATCTTCATAGCTTTTATATAGTTCTTCCATTCTAGGATAGTATCTCCCTATTCCAATAGAAATGCTGATGTTAGGAAGGGTAGTTTGGGTCTTTTCTAATATATTTTCCCCTAGTGCTAGGGTGATTTCCTTTACCTTTTTTGCCTCAGACATATGGTCAACTGCCAGTAAAATAATGATACTATCACTCTTATCCCCCATTATAATTTGTTGTTCTAATTCCTTAGCAGAATTTCTAATTATTCTTCGAATATTATTCTTATATTGTTGGATAAACTCCTCATTATTAGGAGTCTTTTTATAAACTTCACTAATATCATCTAGGCTTACAATCATTACTGTATTATCTTTGCCAAACTCCAAGCCAAATATCTGTCCCCTTTCTATAGCGGACTTTTGAAGATTTGGATCAGAAGATAATAAGTCCTCTAGAAATTCCCTCTTATGCCTCTTTTCTACTTCCACGATAGATAGATCCTTCATAATAATTAGGGCACCAATTGCAGATGAGTTTTCAATGGTTTGAATATCAAATACTTCTAATTTACTATTTAGTTCCCAGACTAAAATATATCCATAGATTTTATTTCCTGCCACGATTGGCATGGTCAACCTATTAACCTTTTTATTATTTATAATGTCCTCCCCTATATGGTGATGTTGTAATTGGTAATATCTTGAATAAGTATTTTGCTGGTATTCAGTCTTATTTAATAACTCTTCTTCCAATTGAGGATCCTCTCTAGGCAGAGAAACATAATTATTAGTAAAAACAATATCCTTTATTACCACCGGATTGTTTACCAGTCTTGACAGGGCCTTACTTATATCCTTTAGATCCCCTTCTTCTAATAATATACCCATCAATTTTTTATGGGCTTCTTCTAAATTTCTTAGTAAAGAGGCTTGATTATTTATTATTTCAGTCATAATAGGATAAATAATATCACTAAAGGAAGCCTCATAGGGTAGCTCAATTAGGGGAAAGCTTAATTTATTTGCTACATCTATCATATATTTAGGTATAACATCTAAATATCTACCAGGCTTTATTGCTAGCCCTGCCACTTTTTTATTATGAAATTTAGGGATTAATTCTTGAAGTGCCTTTGGATTGTCCTTTATTGAATAAGCAGTAGTTAAGATAAATTCTCCTTCAACCAGCCAATCAGCTATATCCGGGACTTCCATTATATTTATCTTTATAATCTTTTTGCCTATACCCTTTTCTCCGGCGATTATTTTTGCCCCCTTGAGGGGTTCTAATTTTAGGGCTGCTTCAATGGTTATTCCTGCGTCCTTTAGCAATGCCATTCACCTCTATAATCTTCAAAAATTTCAATGCCCAATTTCAATGCCCTATGATAGTCCTCTTTACTATCAATATCAATATTTTCATTATTATCATTTATGGGTACATATTTTATCTTATTAGGATAAGATTTTATTATATCCCGGCCACCCTTATCCCCCTCAATATTATTTATTTCTGAAAAGAAATCCTTGCTAAAAATAACTGGATTCCCCCTTTTTCCTTTATAGGTAGGTACTATTATTCCTCTTTGATAGGATATAAATTTATCAAATAATATATTTATTGTTTTATGAGAAATAAAGGGCTGATCTCCTAATAAAAACATGGCCCCTCTATAATTATCACCAATAGCCTGAATACCCTTCTTAACTGATGTACTTTGACCTAAGTAGTATTTTTCATTATGTATAGAATTAATACATTTATCCTTGGCTATTTTTTTTAGTTCTTCTTGGTGGTCTTTACCATAAACTAAATAAATATCCTTTATTCTTGAAGATTTAACATTATCAATAACATGCTCAATAACCCTCTTATTGCCTAGAGGCAATAATAATTTATTTCTACCCAATCTCTTAGACATACCTGAGGCCAAAATAATTGCTGCTATCATAGTAATTTTATTTCTCCTTTAAGTCATTTCATATTCTAAAATCTTCCTTATATTTATACCACATAGTTTTAACATTAATCACAGTCTTTATTATTATTTAACAAATCTTTTATTTTTTTGTTTTGTTTTTCCATTAAATTTACCTATAATTTCCCTATTTCCCTGCTTAAGTAAAAGTATTATATTATTATATCATGGAATATCCTGTTTTCCTTTATATATTATTTACAAAGAAAAACCTCGCCTAAGGCGAGGCTTTAAGAACGAAGCAGGGAAAATATTTAATTATTCAGCTTTTTCTTCCTTTTTTGCTGGGGGCAAGATTTTATTTAGTATAATTCCAAAGATTGCAGCCAATGCCATTCCAGCAAATTGAAGACTTCCTTCTCCGATGGGAATTTCAAACATAGCTCCACCTATTCCCAATACTAATATTACAGCAGCAATAATCAAGTTTCTAGATTCTTTAAAGTCTACTTGATTTTCTACTACTGTTCTCACTCCTACCGCAGCAATCATACCGAATAAGATTATGGAAATACCTCCTACTACTGGAGTTGGGATAGTGCTAATAATAGCTCCCAACTTCCCAATGAATGCTATTACAATTGCAAAGGCTGCAGCAATTCTCATAATTGAAGGATCCCATACCTTTGTAAGGGCTAGCACCCCTGTATTTTCACTATAGGTAGTATTGGCAGGCGCACCAATAAGACCAGCAACAGAAGTAGCTATACCATCACCTAATAATGTACGATGTAATCCTGGATCCTTGGTAAAGTCTTCTTCAACTGTGGCACTTATGGCTAAAACATCACCAATATGCTCTACCACTGTTACAATAGCTGCTGGGGCAATTATAGATATTGCTTGGACATTAAATTTTGCCATAGTAAAGGCAGGCACAGCCACCCATTTTGCCTCTTTAATTACATTAAAGTCTACCATCTGTAGGGCTATTGATACAAGATAACCTACAACTAGTCCCCCTAGAACAGGCAATACCTTAAAGAAGCCCTTAAAATAAATATTTATCACAGTAACTGCTAAAAGACAAATAATAGCTAGAGGCCAATGACCGGAAGCCATATCTACAGCAGTAGGTGCTAAATTTAGGCCTATAACCATGATAATAGGTCCTGTTACTATTGGTGGGAAAAGTGATAAGATTGCCTCTAAACCTATTAATTTAATAATTAATGATAAAACAACATATACTATACCCGCTATCACCAATCCCCCTTGGGCATATTGTAGATTTGCAATATACTCTGGAGATCCCTCTGCTGCACCTCCCATCATACCTACTGTAATTATAACAGGTATAAATGCAAAAGATGAGCCTAGAAAAGCTGGAACCTTACCTTGAGTAGTTAGATGGAAGATAAGTGTTCCCACACCTGCACCAAATAATGCTACTGAAACATCTAATCCTGTAAGCAAAGGAACTAAAACAGTGGCTCCAAACATTGTAAAAACATGTTGAATACCTAGGACAGTCTTTTTACCCATTGGTAAATAGTCGCCCTTTCGAATTATACCATCATTTGACATAGTATTATTCTGATTAGCCATAGGCAATTCCCCTCCTTTATTATTCCCCTAATAGGGTAGTGTATCACTACTCCCTGCTCCTTGGTTTGACACCCTATTTAGGTTGCCTTTATTGATAATCTATTCATCAGAATAGATTTCAATTCACCATTGAAATAAAAAACATATTAATAACACATTCATAAAATAGAGGACTTTAAGTCTGGAGGTAGTCTGCCATCAAATCTCTATATTCATTCCCCTATTATTAATTCAATTATTATTATTCGACATTAATATAGATTATCCTTCTATTAATTTATTACTTCCATAATTTATAAAAGATTATAGTTAATAGATATATACACATATTTATAAAAAATAAACATATTTAATTCCACATATACTCCCATCAAGTTTATTGGAACCTTTTTTTTCTTTTTTCATATTATAATATTGTAGCTTAATTTGGAAAGGAAGGATTTAATGAGCTTATTACATAGAGCATTAAAATACTTTAGTATAAAAAATAGAATAGAACCCTCTATATTATGGAGCCTAAACCATTATCCCCTTTCCTTTATGGAGGCTATATTGCAAATCCGAGAGGGAATCCCTAGTACAATAGAAAAAAAGCTTTCTAAATTCGGGTGCAAAGATATAGAATATCTGCCCATTATCAATGGTTTTTTCTTACTTTTCCCCCTTTCTAAAATAAGGGAAATCTTAAATCAGCCCTTTATAAAGTTCTTATCACTAAATCACAAGGTCTTTGCCTTAGGAGATAAAGCCTCCAATAAAATAAGTGGCAATATTATTAATTCATCTGGCTATACGGGAAAAAATATTGTGGCAGCCCTATTAGACACCGGTATCCACCCCCATAAAGATCTAACCCTTCCTAGGAATAGAATAATATTTTTTAAAGACTTTGTTCATGGTCAATCCTCCCCCTACGATGACCATGGCCACGGTACCCATTGTGCTGGTTCTATTGGTGGCAGCGGAGTACTTTCCCAGGGTGAATTTAAAGGAATTGCCCCCAATTCATTGTTAATAGGTATAAAATGCCTAGATAAAGGGGGAACAGGAGATGTAAAAACTACTCTAAAGGCCCTTCAATGGGTATTGGATAATAGAATTAAACATAAAATAAGAATTGTCCACCTTCCTTTAGGAGTTTATTCTCCCTATTCCCTTGACAATGATCCTCTAGTAATAGCTGTTAATAAATTATGGTCAGCAGGATTAATTGTAGTATGCCCAGCAGGTAATAGTGGTCCTTCAAAGGTTTCCATAGTCTCTCCTGGCTGTGCTAAAGATATTATTACTGTAGGATGTAATTGTGATTTCTCTAGTAGAGGTCCTACAATGGAAGGCTTTCATAAACCTGATATACTGGCACCTGGGAGTAATATTATTGCTGCAAATAATAATCCCCACCAATCCCCCTATATATCCTTTTCTGGTACCTCTATGGCCTCCTCAATAGTTATTGGTGCTATAGCCCTCATTTTAGAAAAATACCCAGATCTAGATCCACAGGAGGTAAAACTGGTCTTGGAGATGTCTTGTAATAGCCTCCACTTTGAAAAAAATATCCAAGGTAAGGGGATGTTAGATCTAAAAAAACTTCTTAGTTTAACCATAAGATAATAAAGAGCTGTAGTTTAAGAATTTCCCCGAGGTGAAAGATTTAGGGATATTCTATATTCAAGGACATATAAAAAGAAAGAACATATTATACACTACCCTATGTTCTTTCTTGGACTTTAACTCTTTTTCAAACTATATCTCAATTATTCTAATTTCTATTGAATTATTATTTAATAAATCTAAAGGGATTTAATGGGGTCCCATTTTTTCTGATTTCAAAATGTAGATGGGGTCCTGTGCTATTGCCTGTACTCCCCATTCTTCCGATTAAATCTCCCTTAGCAACCCTTTGGCCAGCACTGACCAATATCTTACTAAGATGGGCATATCTAGTAGTATATCCTCTACCATGGTTAATTTCTACAATATAGCCATAGCCCCCCCTATAGCCGATATAACTAGTAACCGTACCCCCATCTGCAGCATAAATAGCGGTTCCTCTTTTATTACCTATATCTATTCCTGCGTGTTTTCGCCCCCCTGGCCTGGGAGCACCAAACCTTCCATAAGAACCTGTTCTCCCAGAAGCTGGTCTTCTAAATGCTCCAGAGCCCTGGGGAGGCGGCAAGGGTTTTGTACCTTTAGCTATCACCTGGGTAGTGGGCTCCTTTAAAATCTTCTCTTCCAAAATAGTTCTTGATACTTCACTACCATTAATATATGCTACTTCTGCCTTAACCTCTCGGGTACCATACTTGCCTGCTGTAATTACCTTTTGTTTGCCCTTATAAATACTTTTATCATCCTTATAGGTAGTTTTATAGGGAATCTTCTCTGTATATATTTTTTCTTCTATAGTTTCCACATTTATAAATGGTTTTGCCATTGTAAGATTTATTACATCTCCAGGATAAAGACGATTTAAGTCCTTGCCAGGATTGGCAGCCTCCATATCCCGTAAATTTACACCAAAACTCCTAGAAATATCCCAACAATTATCCCCAGACACTACCTCATATTGTTCTAGCTGATCTGTTCCCTGTTGAAGATAAAGTAGAGCCTCCTCCTGGGAGACTAACCTATCCAGCTTTACTTCTCCCTCAATAATCTCCACCTTGTCAGAAAAACCAATTCTCTTTATTACAACATTATCCTTACTATCTGTATAGGGAGCCTTTAGTTCTTCTAAAACTTTCTCAGCCTGGTCTCTATTTTGAAGAACCACAACCTCTTCCCCATTTACCTTAATAATAGCTGCCTTTATTTTATAATCTATATTATTATATATTGCCACCTTTAAATGATCTTCATCTAAGGGCTTCTCCTTGCCAATTTTGACCTTTTCTAAGGAATATTCTTTGTCAAAGCTTATTCTTTCTCCCTTAGAACTTGCTACCTCTTTACAGACTTGATCTAATACCTTGGCAAATACTTTTTCATTCTTTATTAGACCTAGTTCTTGTCCATTAAAAGAAAGCTTGTATCCATTTCCCCCTTGATAAATACCTATAGCTAGGATGGCCATTACTATTATTATAGTAGAAGAAATCACAACCTTTAGCTTTTTTGCTATTATGTATTGTTTTAAAGAATTTATATGTAACTTGATAGATTTGGATGCCCTTAATATATTTTTATTTGATACATATTTTATGCTCTTAAATCTTGGTAAAATACTTTTTTGTGTCTTCCCTAAAATTATCCGTCCTTTAGCTGTAACTTCCTTAATTATCTTCCTTGAAGAATTTGTTAGAATAATCCGGACCTTTTTAAATAGGTTTTTCAAAAACTCCAGGGAGCTATTTCTTATTTTGCTTCCTATAATTTTTAATACTTCCTTAAAGTCCTCTAACTTGTTATCCATCTTGGCCCTCCTTTGTCCTAGGTTATGTAACTATTTTATTTAATTTGTAAAATAATTGTAACGCTCAACCATGAATATTTTAACATAAATTAAAGTAATTACAAAACATTTATTAAATATTTTTAAATATTATAACTTGTACAACCATTATATTTTATGAAAATATATTTTTAATTATGCTATAATATTTATACAACTTTAAGGATGGTGTATTTTATTGAATAGATTTTGTTTGTCTTTGGAAAATGAAGACTTAGGGGTTACACCAATTGAAAATATATTTATAAATCACTATCTGCCCCGAGCCCCTGGGGATTTTGTTAAGGTATATCTTCTAGGATTAAAGTACTGCTTTAATTCCTCCAGTAGTATTTCTAATAGGGTTATAGCAAAAACACTGGATCTCTTAGAGTCTGATGTAGTCAAGGCTTGGACCTATTGGGAGGACCAAAATATCATAAGAATTGAACATCAAGACCAGGGAGAAAATCTTATTCATTTCTTAAATATTAAGGAAGTGGTTCTTAATAAGTCCTCTTCTCTATCTAATAAAAAACCTAATACAGCAGATAAAATAATAAGTTCTCGTAAAAATAAAAAAATTAAGGATATGCATGAAGTTATTGAAAAAATGTATGGCCGACCACTCTCTACTTCAGAAATTCTTCTTTACCAACAATGGATGGAGGATTATTCCTTTACTCCAGAACTTATTGTCCTTATGTTGGAAGATTGTTTTAATAGAGGCCGTAAAGAAATGGCTTATATAAAGCAAGTGGCACTAAATTGGTTTAATGCAGGTGTTAAAACCTTAAAAGATGCAGAAAAATATATGCTAAGCCATAAGGAAAAGTGGGAAAAATACTTTAAGGTTATGTCTTTTTTGGGCTTTAAAAGACCACCTACCCAAAAGGAAGAGGAAATTATGGATAAATGGTTTGACCAATTAAAATTAGATCTGGAAGTAATCCTAGAGGCTTGTGGCGAAACAGCTGCCATATCCCAGCCAAACTTTCGTTATGTGGATAAAATAATTACCGACTGGCATAATAAAGGCCTTACCACCTTGGATAAAATTAAGGCAGAATCAACTATTGCTCCTAAAAAATATAAAAGAACCCCTAAAAAGTCCACTAGCAAGCTAGACTTAGATCATAACTATGATATGGACAATCTTGAGAAAAAATTATTAAAGAGAAATAGGGGGGATTTAGGTGATTAAATCACTTATCACAGAGACTATAGAAGAATATCAGCAATTACAGGATGAAAACCAAAGGGCACTTAGATTGCGCAAGGAAGAACTGAAAGAAAAATTCCCCCGTTTGGCGGAAATAGAAATAGAAATGAAAACCTTAGGTATTCAAATTGTTAAGGCCACCCAATCAAATCCTAAACAAATAGATGCTTTAATTCATCAATTAAGGGAAAAGAGTATAGATTTACAAATGGAAAGGTCAGAAATTCTTGCTTCCAATGGCTATCCTGTAGATTATTTAGAATTAAAATACCAATGTAGCAAATGCCAAGATACAGGATACATTGGCTCTAAAAGATGTAAATGCTTTGAACAACGTTTGATAGACAAAGCCTATAAACAATCCAACCTACATAATTTATTGGAAAAAGAAAATTTTGACACCTTTAGAATGGATTATTATTCAGATGAGAGGGACAATGATAGTGAAACCAGTCCCCGGAAGAATATGGAGGGGATTTTATTAGTAGCTATTAACTATGCCAAGGATTTTGAAAACCATAATAAAAATCTTTTTTTCTATGGCAGTCCTGGTCTAGGAAAAACCTTTCTCTCCCATGCAATTGCAAAGGATGTTTTAGAAAAGGGAAATATTGTCCTCTATCAAACTGCCTCAGATTTGATAGATTTTATAAGGAATAATAAATTTGATCAAAGTAATAATGACCCTGATCCAATGATGGAAAGAATTTTTTATAGTGATCTTTTGATTATAGATGACCTTGGAACAGAACATCTAACAGAGTTTGCTAAGATGGAGCTTTTCAATGTGATTAATAAGCGACTTTTAAAAGGCAATAAGATGGTAATATCTACTAATCTCTCCCTAAGGGAGCTCCAGGAAAAATACCCCAATAGACTGACCTCTAGGATATTAGGTCATTTCCAGCTCTATAAATTCTTTGGAGAGGATATTAGACTAAAAAAACTTGCAAATTTATAATAATATTTTTGGGAGCCTATGGCTCCCCTACATATCCATTGAACTTTCTTCCAGCCACTTATCAAAGAATTCTTGATAATCCTTGCCAGTGACCGCCTTAACAATATTCTTAATATTCTTTTCTTCCACATTTTTAAATCTATTATTCTCTATATAATATTTTAAAATTTTATTAAAGTTTTCTCTACCCACCTCCCTTTCAAGCTCATAAAACATCATAGCTCCTTTGCTATATACTATGGTGGCATATTCCATATTACTTTTAAACTTATCTATCGACTTACCTACACCCTCCTTCCTTATATCTAAGACCTTCTTTCCCCGAACATATTCATCTATAATCATGGTTTTTAACATATTCATTGCCGCTTCTTCTCCATACTTTTCCCTATAATATAATATGGTAGAATATTCTGTAAGGGCTTCATCAATCCAGGGTGAGTTTATTTGGTCATTTCCTATAATTCCATACCACCACTGATGAGCTATTTCATGGGCAATTATATATTCTAAAATAATAATATTACTTTGAGAAAATCTATTATAGTCTATATAGACTAAATTAGGATATTCCATCCCACCGATGAAAAAATCACAGGCCACTACAGTAAATTGTTCATAGGGATAGGGACAAAATAAATTATTAAAAATCTTTATCCCATCTTGGGCCACCTCTAAAGCTTTATTACCTTGTTGGCCTTGGAAATAATATACTTCTATATTTATTCCATCAGCCTTCCCCATCTTTACCTTAAAATCCCTGCTTGTGACCCAGGCAAAATCCCTAACAGCTTCTGCCTCAATTTCCCAGATAAGTCCTCTATAATCAATATCTTTGGCCTTATAATTTTTCCTAGACTTTATCTTTCCCGTTGTGGCTAGTTTAAAATCCTTTGGCAATTTTAAGATAACCTGATAATTAGAGACTTCACTATAGAATGGATCCCCCACTTTATAATAGGGCTCTAAATTCCATCCCCTATCATCATAAATAGCAGCAATGGGATACCAATTACCAAAATTATAGGTATTTTCCCCATAGCCAAATCTACTATAAGCTGGAGGCAAATTAACCTTGTATTTAATGTCTATAAGGATTTTTTGGTTAGGTTGTAATTCCTTCAATAAATCTATTGCCAAAATTGTATTATTTTCTCCCCCTATCTCATAATTGACCCCTTTATTCCCTACTAATACCTCTTCTATATCTATATATCCAGGTTGAAATCCTAAAGGATAAGCCTTTATTAACTCCTCTTTAAAAAAGGGTACCTTTTCTTCTTCCTTAAAGGCATTTGGATAAAGATGAAAGTATATTCTATCAAAGCTCACTTTATGCTGATTTTTATAATTTATCCTTTGCTCCACCTCTAGTATTTTCTCTTCTTCAAAAAATCTACCCTCTATTTTATAATTATGAACAGCATATTGAGATAAATCCTCCTTCTTTCCTTTTTGAATTTTTCCACCAAAAAACTTTGTGGATAATGTGGGTAACCCCATTCCCAGAATAATAATTATTAATAAAAATCCTACCACCTTTATTGACCTTTTACCCAATACATTCACTTCCCTAATAGATATTACTCATCAATGATTTAATCAAAATAAGTCTTCTTCCCTCCTATATCAAGATAAAGTATTATAAAAAACTCTTGTTTTTATTATATTCTTCTTAAAGGTTGGGCTATTCATTAAAATAGCATTTGACAACTTATTTAAAAATCTTATACTTAAGGTAGGTAGTATACATTTTAAAGAAATAGGACTTATCTCCAAATAGGGGGATAAGTCATTTTAATGAAATAGGAGAGCTTTTATGGGATTATTAGAGATGGTACTTATTTCCTTTGGAGTGTCAATGGATGCCTTTGCTGTATCCATTTGTAAGGGTTTATCACTGGAGAAAATAAGTTTAAAAAACACATTAATTGTAGGGTTGTTCTTCGGTTCCTTCCAAGCTATTATGCCCTTTATTGGCTATACTTGTGGTATTCAATTTAAAAAGCAAATAGCCTCTATTGATCATTGGATTGCCCTTATACTTTTAGGTTATATCGGTATAAGCATGATTATAAGTTCTTTAAAGGACCAGAAGCATCCCTGTGATTGTTCCTTGGATTATAAAAATATGTTGGGTTTATCTATTGCCACCAGTATTGATGCCCTCGCTGTAGGTATATCCCTATCCTTTATTGAGGTAGATATAATTAAGGGAATAACACTAATTGGAATTATCACCTTTATACTATCCGCAATCGGAGTGCGAATTGGCAGTATCTTTGGGACAAAATTCAAATCCAAGGCAGAATTTATTGGGGGTATAATACTTGTTTATCTAGGGATTAGAATATTTTTGCAACATATAATATAATTAAAAATCTTTTATATATCTTTAATGCGAGATTCTTTTCATCTAAATAGCCCAATATTTTTTTAGAATTTCTTCTAGATTCTAAAGAATTACTCCACCACTATTTTATTATCATTATAAAATGAATTA
>DUPX01000007.1 GCA_012838085.1 Eubacteriaceae bacterium | reverse complement strand
TGCCTGCGTTCAGGTAAGGTAGAAAGAGCTATTTAATAAAACACGTGCAGTGAGTAAGTTCACAGCACGTTTTTTATTAAATAAATATCTAAAAAATCTAAATTTATTTTCCTAAATCTGAAACTTTTTTTAAAAAGTTTCTTACGAATTTTGGGAGTTTTATAAAAAATATTTTCATTGTCTTTATTCCTCCTTTATTACAAAATACTTTAAATTTTAATATGTTATTAGTTTTTAAGTAAATGAATTCCTATTATTAATAAAAGCAAAGCTATTGCAAATAACCATTTATTTATAGAAAAGATCTTCAGCAGTAAAATAATTAATAAAAGAAATAAAATCACCATAAGTAAAAAATACTTTTTATATCTTATCCAAATTTTCCATTTCATAAAATCACTTCCTAGTTATATTCATAACTAAAAACAATATAATTATATTAAATATCCATAATATTATATTAGGGAGGATAAAGGTAAAGATTAATAAACTAATTCCTATTAATATAAAAGATAAGATATTTTTATGATGATTTTTCAATTAAATCCCCTTTAGCAAATAAATAAATACCTATAATAATATATTATTATAGGTATTTATTTATGTTACATTATACGGTTAAGTCCTTGGATAAAATAACTAATAAAAGACCTGACTGAATAGAAATTTTTACCCTCTTTTTATTTATTACATTGCTAATCCCGTAAGGATTAGATTTTATCATATCTTTATTATATAAAGGATATTCTAAACCTTCTGATAAAATACCTGTAACTTTATCTGAATAAGGTAATAATGATACCACTTCTCCTATTAAGCCATAGATTTCAATTTCCTTATTAATTAAATAAACTATATTATTTTCATTAATAATAGAAACTCTTAATCCCTTAAGCACGATATCTTCCATTAAATAAATATTTCCCAAACTATGATCTATTCTATCTCCTATAACACCTAATAGTACAATTTCCTTAATAGGAAGTGTGGTTGCATATTGAATAGCTAACTGGGTGTCGGTTTCATCTTTTTTAGTGGGATATTTAATAATTTCCACTTCAAGATTTTTATAGTATTCTAAATCTTTTATTGATATAGAATCCAAGTCACCTATAATTGTATTTGGAATTATTCCTAGTTTCTTAAGATGATTAGCACCTCCATCGGCACAAATAACATAATCTGGTCTCTGTTCTTTAAATAAATTTAGATAAAAGTCATTATTAGACATTTGACCATTTGAAATAATAAAAGCTTTCATTTTATCCCTCTCTATATATTTAATATAGTTTGCTTTTTTCTATTTCTTCTAAAAAGTAACTATAGCTATCATATCTTTCTTTATTTATATTTCCTTTATGTAAAGCCTCAATAATAGCACAATTAGGCTCATGTATATGTATACATGAGCTAAATTTACATTTACCAAGAAATTCTCTATATTCAGGGAAAAAATACATAAGTTCATCCTTTTTTATATCTTCTATGCTTAAAGAACTAAATCCTGGAGTATCTACAACATATCCATTATCGCCGTATGGCAATAGTTCAACATGTCTAGTAGTATGTTTTCCTCTATTTATTTTCTCACTTACTACATTAGTGGCTAGATTATACTCCATATCAATTTCATTAAGAAGGGAAGATTTACCTACACCAGAAGGACCTGCAAAAACTGATATATGATTGCTTAAATGTTTTTTTAATTCTTTAATACCAATATATTCTTTAATGCTGGTGAATATTATTGGATAGCCTGTTTTTTCATATCTTTCAGTTACAATCTTATTATTAATAGTACCAGAATTTATTAAATCTACCTTGTTTATACATATAATCAGTTTTAAATTTTGTTTTTCTCCTAATACTAAAAATCGATCTAGTAATTGAAAATTAGGATTAGGATTAGTAGTGGAAAATACTATAATCCCTTGGTCTACATTTGAAACAGGTGGTCTTTCCAATTGATTTCTCCTGGGTAGTATTTCTTCAATAATTCCATGACTATTTTTGAGAATCTTAAATTTTACATTATCGCCAACCATAGGGGTTATCTTATCTTTTCTAAATATTCCCCTTGCTTTGCATTCTACAATATCATTATTATTGTATAAAACATAATAGAAACCACCTATTCCTTTTATTATTATACCTTTTTCCATTTAAACACTCCATTTATTAAAATGAAATAAATCCATCCGTAAATTTTTTTCCATCTATTTTTACCGTATAAAATTGAGCTCCTGTCCCCTTTACAGGTATATTTAATAAGCCTTCTTCAATATAATGTTGTTTTTCATAAACCTTATTAAGGGTATTGTCCTGATAATCCAATAATTCTATGGTAATAACAACACTTTGTTTTTCCTCATCATTAGGTATATAGTTAGTTAAATCAACTTCTATATTTTTTGTGGTTATTTTACCTTTACTTAGTACAATATTCACTTCAGAATTTTTTTGCACCTGGTCCTTTGCCTTAGGTTCTTGGCTAATTACATAATCTTTATCGTGAGCCTCACTAGCTTCATATTTAATATCACCAATATTTAAACCATAAGAATTTAATATTTCTTTAGCTTCTTCTAAGGACTTGCCTACTATATTAGGAGTACTGATAGTTTCTTTACCCTTACTTACAAATAAATCTACCTTTCTGCCCTCTTCTATTTCTATACCTTCTTTAGGTGATTGATCATATACCTTGCTATTTTCAAAGTCATCATTAAATTCATACTTAATTTCCCCTATTTGAAATCCTAAATTATCCAAGATATTTATTGCTTCTATTTCAAACTTTCCAATTAGGGAAGGCATCTCTATCTGCTTTGGTCCATTACTAACAATAAGCTTAACAATCTGATTTTCCTTAATAGTTCTACCTTCGCCAGGATCTTGGCTAATGACAAAATCCTTTTCAACTTCATTGTTATATTTTCTCTCTGCAATTTCTGGTTCTAAATTATGGTCTTTCAATATTTTGATGGCCTCATCGATATGATAATTTTCTACATTAGGAACCTCAATTTCTTTTACACCGAAATAGCTACTAAGGTAAAAAACTAATGCTCCTAATAAACTTGCTGCAATAAAAATACCAATAAGAGATAAAACTAATTTTACTTTCTTGTTTTTTCCCTTTTTATTATCCTTTACATTTTTTTCCTTATTATTGTTATCATCTTTAATTACCGGATTTATTTGGGTGGGTGCATCATCATCGAAATAATCTTCAACAAAACTTGAATTTGGTTCTATGAATACCCTATTTAAATCATTAATTAAATAAGTAGTATTTAAGTATCTATCATCTGGAGTTTTCTTTAATAACTTTAATATAATGGAATTTAAACTTTCTGGGATGGCATCATTTTTTTCTTTTGGAGGTGTTAATTCTCCCTGTATATGTTGCAATGCAACAGCCACAGATGTTTCCCCCTTAAAGGGTACCTCTCCAGTTATCATTTCGTACATAACTATTCCTAAAGAGTATAAATCTGATTTTTCATTAACAAATCCACCCCGAGCTTGCTCCGGCGACAAATAATGAACAGATCCCATTGTATCCTCTACCTGGGTCACAGTTGAACTAGTAATAGCCCTTGCAATTCCGAAATCAGTTACTTTAGCAATACCCTCTTGGGTAATAATTATATTGTGAGGCTTAATATCTCTATGAATAATATGATTTTTATGTGCATGTCCCAATGCTGATGCAATTTGTATTCCTATATTTATAGCCTTTTTCCAATCAATTCTCTTATTTTCCTTTATATATTCTTTTAAAGTTTTGCCCCTTACCAATTCCATGACTATATATTGAATATTTTCTTCTACCCCTACATCATAAATACTTACAATATTTTGATGGGATAAACTAGCAGCGGATTGGGATTCTCTTTTAAACTTTTTAATAAATTGTTCATCATGGGTAAATTCTTGTCTTAATACCTTTAATGCAACATATCTATTTAATAATTTATCCTTTGCCTTATATACAATTGCCATTCCGCCCTGTCCTATTATTTCAATTAATTCATATCTATTACTTAAGGTTTTCCCAATTAGCATATTATCTCCACCTCCTAGCTTTGAAAAAGAATTGCAGTAATGTTATCTTTACCACCATTATCATTAGCATAATTAATTAACAATTCCGCTTTTTGTTGAAAATCTATATTTTTTATTAATATATCATATATTTGTCCCTCTGATATTGAATTAATAAGTCCATCGGTACAAAGTAATATTATATCATTTGAGTCAAGTGGATAGTTATATATATCTGGGCTAACATTTTTTTCAGTACCTAAGGCTCTAGTTATTACATTTTTTTGTGGATGGATTAAAGCATCTCCTTCGCTTATCTTCCCTTCCTTAACTAATTCTGCCACTAAGGAATGGTCCTCTGTTAATTGCTTAATACCATTATCATTAATTTTATATGCCCTACTATCTCCAATATGAACAATATAAATTTTGTAATCAAAACTTATTATTAAAGTTAATGTTGTTCCCATTCCGTTATATATGGGTAAACTTTGTGATCTTTTAAATATTTCCATATTAATTTTTTCCACTAGATGTTTAATATTTTTAACATTGAATATATATTCATCCCGATTATGATTTTCTTGAAAAAACTTTTTTATACTATTTATAGCCATCTTACTAGCTACTTCACCCGCATTATGCCCCCCCATTCCGTCAGCAACTGCAAATACACAAAATTTAGGATAGAATTTATCAATGATTAGGTAAGAATCCTCATTATGCTCCCTAACCATACCTATGTGTGTCTTATATCCTATTTTCATATTTACACCTCGCATAATTTGATAAATTGCTTTTAGTTAGGTAAATTATATATTGTTTTTAGAGTACATATCTATATAAATGCATTTTATAGAAATTATCTACAGTATATAATTAATATAGTTGTGTCTCAGGAAAATACATCTATTAAGTTTCTTTAATTACCTATAAATCTAGATAGCCAATTCTTAATTGACCACATGCAGCATTTATACTACTTCCCATTTCCTTTCTTATAGTTGTAGGTATACCAAAGGCTTCCAGCTTTTCTTTAAATAATAATATACTCCTTTCATGGGCTTTTTCATAATTTTTTTCTTTAATTGGATTTATTGGTATTAAATTTACATGGCAGAGGATACCACTTAAAAGTTTACCAGTTTCAATAGCATCCTTTTCAGTATCATTTTCTCCTTTTATTAAGGCATATTCGAAGGTAATTCTTCTATTAGTCTTATTTATATAATAAGTACAGGCATCCATTAATTCTCTAATATTATATTTATTTCCTATAGGCATTATTTCTTTCCTTTTACTTTCATTAACAGAATGAAGGGAAATTGAAAGATTTATTTGTAAATTATAATTAGCTAATTCATATATTTTGGGCACAATTCCACATGTAGACAGTGTTATATGTCTTTGACCTATATTTAATGAAAGAGGATGATTAACTAATTTAATAAATTTTAGAACCTCTGTAAAATTATCTAGGGGCTCACCACTACCCATTAGAACCACATTTGATATTCTTCCCTCAATAATTTCTTGCATTTTTAATATTTGGTCTATCATTTCACCAGCAGTTAAATTTCTTATCTTTCCATCTACAGTAGATGCACAAAATTTACAACCCATATTGCATCCTACTTGAGTAGAAATACATATGGTGTTTCCATAATCATATTTCATTGCAACAGATTCAATAATATTATTATCTTGTAAAGCAAATAAAATTTTAATAGTTTTTTCACTATCTTGATGTTTTTTTACAACTCTAAGTCTATAAATTTCAAAATTATTTTTTATTTTTTCCCTAATGTTTTTTGGTATATTTTGCATTTCATCAATATTATAAATTCCTTTATATATCCACTGAAATAATTGCTTTGCTCTATAATTTGGTTGGTTTAAATTTCTAATAATGTAATTTAAATCATTTAAATCTAAACCCACTAAGTTTCGTTTTTGCAATTTTATTCTCCTTAAATAGCTACTTTTATTGTCTTAGTGTTATTAAACTTATTATATCAAAAAAAAAGGTTACAACAAAGATAGTTCTATAATACAAATAAACCCCATTTATATGGGATTTATTATATAATTCTTTGCATTTTGCTAATAAAAAAACCATCTATATCATCAATATGTGGAAATAATTGAATATAACCTTGTTTTAAGTCTTTTTCGTGTATTTTCATCTTTTCTGAAATTGGTTTAATAGGAGCTAACCTAAATTGAGGATTGTTATCTAAAAAATATTTTACCACCTTTAAATTCTCATCTTGATTAATGGTACAGGTACTATAAATCAAATATCCTCCCCTTTTTACATAGTTACCAGCATTTTCTATCATTTTTTTTTGTAATAATATAATTGATTCCAAATCATCAATGCTTTTATTCCATTTTAAATCTGGTTTCTTTCGGATGATTCCTAAACCAGAACAAGGTGCATCTATCAAAACCCTATCTGCTTTATCTATCATATTTCTATCTAGTTGTAAAGCATCAAAAAGTTCTAATTGTATGTTTGAAATTCCCAAACGTTTAATATTTTTCTTTACCAATCCAATTTTATGGTCATATATATCTCTTCCTATAATACTTCCACTATTATCCATTAATTCAGCTATATGAGTAATTTTACCTCCAGGGGCTACACAGATATCTAATATCAGCTGATCTTTTAAAGGGTTTAATATATGGCCAACTAACATTGAACTTTCATCTTGAATGTGAAATAATCCTTCTTGAAAATATTTATTTTCTCCTATATTTGATAAATTGTCAAATACTATTGATTCAGGACACCATTGTCCCTCCCGAGGTAATAAGCCTTCCTTTTTTAATAATAGCATTAATTCTTTTCTGGTGGTTTTTAATGTATTTGTTCTTATAGTTATAGGTGGTATCTCATTATTCTTTTTTAGAAGTTTTGATGTAAAATCTAATCCATACATCTTTACCCACATTTCAACCATCCATATAGGATGGGAATAAAATATTGATAAAAAATTTATTTCATTATCTACACTTGGCTCTAATTGTTTTTTAGGTGCCCTTACTATGTTTCTTAAAACACCATTAATAAATCCAGCTATCTTTTTATGTCCATATTTTTTACCTAGGGACACCATTTCATTAACAGCTGCAAATGGAGGAACTTTATCCATATATAATATTTGATATATTCCTAGCCTTAAAATATTAATTATCCAAGGTGTCATTTTTTTAATGGGGGTATTTGAAAATTTTGAAATAATCCAATCTAGTCTTTTTTTATTGGTAATTACTCCATAGATTAAATGGGTTGTAAAAGCCCTATCAATTGTTTTTAAAGAAGAACTATTTAAAAACTTCTTTAAGCTTACATTACTATAAGCATTATTTACCTCTATATCATACAGTATTTTTAAAGCAATCTCCCTAGGATTATCTATTTTCTTACTCATTTATCTTCTTCGTCCTCTTAAAAGCAACAATCTTAGTAATTGTGATATTGCAACAATAGTAGAAGCAACATATGTTAATGCAGCAGCATTTAAAACTTTTTTTGCGGGAGTAATTTCAGCAGAGGATAACACTCCCTGTGATTCTAATAGCATTATAGCCCTACTACTGGCATTAAATTCAACAGGTAAAGTGATAATATGAAAAAATATAACTGTTAAGAAAAAAACAATCCCTATATTCATTAAATTTGATTCTGGTGCAAAAATAAAACCTATTAAAAATAAAATCCAGGCAGCTTGGGAACCAAAGCTGGCTATGGGAACCAAAGAATTTCTAATCATAAGGGGAGCATACCCTCTAAAATGTTGAATTGCATGGCCCACTTCATGGGCTGCCACTCCTAAGGAAGCAACAGATGTTCCATTATAGACAGCATTGGATAATCTTAGCACCCTTTTCCTTGGGTCATAATGATCGCTTAAGTGACCATTTGTAAGCTGGATAGCAATATTTTCTAATCCTTCTGAATCCAAAATCATTCTAGCTACTTCTACACCTGTATACCCTTTTTGGCTATTTACCCTTAAGTATTTATTGAAAGTAGAATTCACTTTTCCCTGCGCATACATGGTGAAAATTATAGCTGGAATTAATATAATGTAAGTCCAATCATAAAACATTAAAAATCTCCTCCATTTATAAAATAAACTATAGCTTCTTCCACCTTTGCCAGATTTACCCTTGTATTACAGCACGGTCCTTCTGGCCTCTCATTTACTATACCTAGAACTGGGATTAGCTTAATATCCTTTATCCCGCTACTTAAATCCCTTTCACAGGCAACCGCAACTATAGCCTTAGGACAAAGCCTTTTTATAATGTTACGAGCCATTGTCCCGCCAGATACAATGGAAATTTGCACCCTGTATTTTAAAGAGATGTCTATTAATTCTTTTAATTTGCACTTACCACATCTTTTACAATTTTTTATATTATTAGTTAGTTTATGAGGGCATTCAGACCATTGAATACAATGTGGTAATAGTAATAAAACATCCTCAGGTTTTACACTTATCCTTCCTTTGCTAATAATATGGTTATTGATATTTGCAAATTCTCCTCTTATTATATCCTTATCTATATTAAATAAAAAACTACTAATATAAATAAGAGGATATATTATCTTTAAACTAATTTTTATCCACTTT
>DUPX01000061.1 GCA_012838085.1 Eubacteriaceae bacterium | reverse complement strand
CTTTTACTAACTTTTAATAGATAATAAATAGGAAATACTAAACAATATAATTAAGGGGGTATTTCTATGTTGGAAAAAAAAGAATTAAGAAGGAAAGCAATAGAATTCAGAGATAGTCTTACTTTTGCAGAAATTAAAGAGAAAAGTGAAAAGATTTTTCAAAATTTTTACTTACTACCCCTATATAAAGAAGCTAAAAATATTATGACTTATGTAAGTATTAGAAAAGAGATAAATACCCATGATTTCATTAAAAAGTCATTGGATGATAATAAAAATATTTTTATACCTAAAACTAATCCCTCTTCAAAAAAAATTATTTTATCCCAATTAATTGATTTTGATAAAGATTTGGAAAGGGGACATTGGGGACTATTGGAACCAAAAAAAGAAGCCCTACGGCCCACATCCTATGAAATATTAGATTTAATTATAGTTCCTGGTATTGCCTTTAGTGAAAAAGGTTATAGGATAGGCTATGGTGGAGGATATTATGATAGATTTCTATCCTCCCTTCCCAAGGAAGTGATTACCCTATCCCTAGCCTTTGATAGTCAGATTTTCGAGTCTTTACCTATTGAATCCTTTGATATACCAATAGACTATATATTGACTGAAAGCAGATTAATTAATTGTAAATTATTAAGGGATAAGGGGTATGGGCTATGGGATAATTAGCTCTTGACCTATATTTAATATTGAATTTTCCGAAATATTATTTACCTTACAAATATCTGCAATAGTAACATCATGTTTTTTACTAATGCTATATAGATTTTCATTGGCCTTTACAATATGGACTTTACTGCTATTTTGATTATTAGGATCAGGGGTTTCTTCCCTATCATCATTTTCCGCCTCTATTGCCCTTTCTAAAGCTTTTTGGGTTTCCCCATCCAATCTGCCTGTTTCTTCTAATCCCTCTGTTTTCTGAAACTTTTTCAATGCTTTCTCAGTGACAGGGCCAAAAATACCATCGGGATTAGATTTTATGTATTTTAATTTATATAGTATCTCCTGAAATTCCTTAATTTTCTCACCAGAGTCGCCTATTTCAAATACTTCTCTATTATCTTCATTATCTTCTTCATTAGGCTCTATTATTATTTCACTATTGTTTTCCTGTTCTTGCTCCTTACTATCTTCTTCTGATAGGGTACCGTTATTCAAGGCCAATTGCATATTCAACATATCCTCCCCTTGAATTTCTATTTCCCTAGCCTGTTCTATAAATTCCTTGACTATAAAAACAGAGGTTAATCCGATAATTAAAACAAATATTAAAAAATATATTATAATATACTTTATTGTTTCTATATTCAAAATATCTCCCCCCCCATATGTATTTCTTAAAATGTTCTTATATAATATTTTAACACAATATAAACAAGTATTGTATATTGGTATAAAAGATATCTACAATACCTTTTTATTGGGAATAATCTTTAAATCCTTCACCTAATACTTCTCTAACCTCCGTTAAGATTACAAAGGCCTTACTATCTACCCCATGAACTAATTCTTTTAATCTATTAACTTGAGCCCTATGTACCACACAGAGTAAAACTTCTCTGTTTTCCTTTGTATACATCCCTTGTCCAGATAGAGATGTGACACTTCTATCCAGCTCTTCTATAACTACCTTTGATATTTCCTCTGGATGATTAGAAATAATAAAGAAGGCCTTTGCATAGCCTAAACCCTCTTGTACAAAATCCATTACCTTTATAGAAATAAATAAGCTTATAAGGGAATACAGGGATATTTCTGCCTGTTTAAATACTAGTCCAGCGATTAAAACTACAAAAAAATCTATCACCATTAAAATAGTGCCTACAGTAAAGCCTGGTATGTATTTATTAACTATAGCTGCTGCTAAGTCTGTTCCCCCTGTCGTTCCACCAAAGCGAAAAACTATACCCAGCCCCAATCCTAAGATAATTCCACCATATACTGAAGCTAATAGCAGGTCTGCTGTAAAGGTGGGGATTATTAATATATAATCCACAAATATGGATAGGGCTATTGTGCCATAGAGTGTCTTTATACCTACACCTTTTCCTAAAGTCTTTATTCCCAATATAAATAAAGGGATATTTAGTGCTAACATAGTAATACCCACAGGAATTTTAGTTATGTAAAAAATCACTGTTGATAGGCCGCTAACTCCTCCAGGAGCAATTTTATTAGGGACGGTAAAGGCATTTAAGGATATAGCCATAAAGATACACCCAATGGTTATTCCCAAATATTCAAAAACTATCTTAAACTTTTTTTCCCCAGGAAACTTTAGGTTCATTTTTTCACCTCTTTATAGATTACCTCTAGTTAAAATTTATATCAAATTTATCTTAAAAAGTAAAAGAAAGAGAATATAAGAATACTTCCTTCTTATATTCTCCCCAAAATTTAAAAATCAACTAATCCAAAACTAATTAAAAGACCTTCATTTACCTTTTCCATTAATTCATCATCAAAGTGTCCAATTTTATCTCTAAGTCTTCTTTTATCAACTGTGCGAATTTGTTCTAACAGCACTACAGAATCTTTATTTAAACCAAAGTCTGCTGCACTTATTTCGACGTGGGTGGGTAGTTTAGCCTTATTGATTTGGGAAGTAATAGCTGAAATTATAATGGTAGGGCTATATTTATTCCCCACATCATTCTGTACAACCAGTACCGGACGAACTCCACCTTGCTCAGAGCCAATCACAGGACTTAAGTCCGCATAAAAAACATCTCCTCTTTTTACTATCAACCTATTCACTCTCCGATAGTATGGCCTCATATAAATCTAGTGAGCAAAAATCTGCACTAAAGGCTGATTCTGCTAAAGTTAAATTTATATTTGCCATTTCAGTATACCCTCTTTTTAAGGTTTCCCTCATTTCAATTTTTCTTCTTTCTCTTATATATACCTTCATAGCCTCTCGGATAAACTCACTTCTATTTCTCTTTTCAAGACAAACTATATCATCTACTTCCTTTAATAGTGTCTCTGGTAAACTGATTATAATTCTTTTTGACTCCCCCACAATCGCACCTCCCACATTTTTAGAAACAAAGCTTCTTAGCCAAATCTTTTGTGTCCTGATGGCTTTAAAGTATATACTCTAATATATACTATATATTATGCTGTAATATTGTGTCAATATTCAAAAACCTATCCTAGTTTTGGAAATATTATCAACCTTTAACATTGGTCTAATAATGCATTTTTTATTAACTTTATTTTATTATTTTGGATATAGACCCTAGGCACCCTTTTATTAACCATACATATTATTTCATAATTTATTGTTCCTATTTTTTCTGCTAATTCCTCCGCAGGTAAGTCTGGACCGAATAAAACTACTTCATCCCCTATTTTTGCGTCTGGTATTTCGCTAATATCTACCATACATTGGTCCATACAAATGGAGCCAATAATGGGGGCTTTTTTCCCATGAATTAATACTTTGGCCCTTCCAGATAACATCCTCGAATAACCATCTGCATATCCCACTGGCAATGTTGCAATTAACTTTTCTTCAGAGGTGATATATTTCCTTCCATAACTAATGCTACTATTCTTTCCCACACTTTTTATATGTGCAATCCTTGTTTTAAAGGCCATTGCAGGTTTTAAAGAAAGATTCACCTTTATTACTTCATCAGAGGGATAAAGTCCATATATTATTATCCCCGGTCGTATTAAATCAAAATAGGTATTGCCCATATCTATTACAGCAGCACTATTGGCAGTATGTTTTAAGGGTATATGGATATTTTTGTCTTCTAAAATCCTGGAAATATCCAAAAATTTATTTAACTGCTCCCTAGTATATTTTTTATCTTTCTTGTCTGAAACAGAATAGTGAGTATATAGACCTTCAATCTCTATATTTTCCATTTTACTAATTTCTAATATAGCATTGATGATTTGCTCTTTTCCCCTAAAGCCTAACCTGCCCATACCTGTATCTATTTTTATATGAACCTTCACCTTTTTATTGTGTTTTTCCCCTTGCTTATCAAGTATCCTGGCTGTATCCAGGTTATAAACAGTCTGAATTATATTCCATTCAATAGTATCTCCTAATTGTTCCTCTGGGGTATATCCTAAAATCAAAATTGGATATTCTATTCCTGCCTTTCTAAGGACTATACCCTCATCTAAACTAGAAACAGCTAAATACCTTACTCCCTCTTCTATTAAAATCTTTGATACTTGAATGGAACCATGGCCATATCCATCCGCCTTTACAATGCCCATTATTTCTGTCTGTTCACCACATAATTCCTTTATTTTAATAATATTTTCCCTTATTGCATCTAGGTCTATTTCAACCCAAGTAGGTCTATGTCGCCATTTCTTCTTCATTTTTTCACCCTTATTCTTGTGTAAATAATTGGTCTTCTATACTATGGTTCACTTTTAAATCCAATATATTTATTTTAACTCTAATATTACCCTTTATATCAAATATTTCAATATATTTTGGCAAAAAAATTTTTTTATCTACCCAGACAGATAATTTATGATGATAAATATTACCTCCTTCATCAAATTCTTTTGTGAAAACATAGTATTTTTGTCCTTCCCTTGTTTCCTCCTGTACTTCATCTACTCCTTGAATATTCCATGTGATAAAGTCACCTAAAAACATAAATTCTTCCCGGTTTTGTGTAAAGTTTTCTATAATGATGCTTTGTTCAAAACTAGGATGATAAATTTTAGCCCTATTATCTTTAATAATTACCACCTTCCCTGCCAAGTGGCTGGGACTTATAGTTTCCAATCTAAAGGCCCCTTCTTTATATGCCTGTTCTATTTGATATAATTGGGAACCATTATTCCCAAATATCTCCACTTCCACTCTAGATTGGTATGTCTTTATATTATTAATACTTTTCTGAGTTTTCTCAATTATTTTTTCCTTTGTAAGGCCACTACAACTGGTTATTAATATTGTTATGACAATAATAACAAATAGTATTTTTGACCTCACCTATTCACCTTCTTTTTAATTTTTATTATTTCCTAATGCTATTGCCTGTGCAATAGCATATTCACTACTGTGGGAGATGGAAATTATTATATTTTCAATGCCCATTTGTTTTGCCATCTCCTCTGCCTTTCCCTTTAGTAATACCTGAGGCTGACCTTGAGAGTTTTTTTGTATCTCTATGTCCTGCCACTTAAATCCAGAAAAACCTGTGCCCATAGACTTAGATATAGCCTCCTTGGCAGCAAAATATCCTGCCACACTTTCCATTCTTATCTTACCTCCTGATATTAAATACTCTTTTTCCCCAGGGGTAAAAAATCTTTCAATAAACTTTTCCCTTTTATTTACCAATCCTTCAATACGTTTTATTTCTATAATGTCTATTCCTGTACCTAAAATCATTATACTGCTCACCTCTTTATTTAATAGAAAATCCTCCTTTATGCTAAATAAAACTACTGGTTTTAGAGAGTCTCTCGTCTCTCCTGCCTATTTAAAGAATGTACTAATATTCCACAGCTGCTGTGGAAGAAACCTAGGGTTTTCTGACGAAATCTCTGAGACATCCTTTGTATTATTCTCTATTAGTTTTATAATACCTTCAAAATGCCCTTATTCAAAAAAGAAAACCTTTATTCTATTATACAGAATAAAGGTATTATAATAATATGGATTTTTCTTTATGATTATTCCTCCAGGCTCCTATGACTTTTTTCAGCTTTTTCATTTTGTATATTTCTTGGACTGTATTCTAACATCATGCTATTTAATAAATCAAGATGGTCCAAAGTGATACCTAGTCCTTCTACAACTATTAATAAAGGATTTTCTACCCTATTTACTTTAATTTTAAGTTCCTTTTCTAATAAAACATCAATATTTTTTAGAAGGGATCCTCCCCCAGTCAATAAGGCTCCATTTTCTAATATATCCGCTGCACTTTCAGGGGGACATTGTTCAATAACCTTTTTAATGGCTTCTAAAATCTTAGATAAAGGCTGTTCTATAGCTAATAAAATTTCCTTACTGGAAACTTTAATTGGTATAGGTAGCCCTGTTGTTAAATCCTGGCCTGTGGCCTCTACTTCCATGTCTTCTTCTCCTAATGCATCTCCAACCTGTATTTTAATATTTTCTGCTGTAATTTCTCCTATATTAATATTGTAATTTTTCCTTAAGTATTGGATAATAGCAGAATCAAAATTATTGCCACCAATTTTAATGGAGTTTTCTACTAATATACCCCCCAGTGTAATTGCTGCTATATCTGTAGTGCCGCCCCCTATATCTATAATAAATGTAATCTTTGGCTTATTAATGGATGCTCCTGCTCCAATGGCTGCAGCTACCACGCTCTTTACTACCATTACATTTTTTGCCCCTGCATCCCTTATAACTTCTTCAATTCCCTTTCGCTCAACTTGGGTTACCCCACTTGGCACTCCCACCAAAACCCTTGCCCTGGAAAATGATCTTAATACCCTCTTCCCTTCTCCAACCTTCTCGATAAATTTCCTTAACATCTCCTTAGCTATATCAAATTGATCAATGCTACCGTGTTTTAGCGGTTTTATTACTTCTATATTTATGGGTGTCTTGCCTATCATTTTTTTTGCCTCATTGCCAAAGGCTAAGATATTTTTATTATTAATATTCATTGCAACAACTGTTGGTTCCTGGAGTACAACTCCCTGGCCTTTATAAAAAAATAAAGTATTTGAGGTGCCAAAATCAATGGCAATTTCTTTTGCACACATGAAAATTCAATCCCTTCAAAGGAGTTTTTTTTAGTTTGTCCCATCCATTATGGTTTTATCCTTTCCATGTTTAAAGAAAGCCATTTTTATTTAATAGAAAAATCCTAATTTATCTTAATAAAAAACCTATTCTAGCCTGTTTTTTAACTGGCTTTGCAATTCTTCAAAACCCGGTTTGCCCAGGAGGGCGAACATATTTCTTTTATATGCTTCTACCCCTGGCTGATTAAAAGGATTTACACCTAGAAGATAGCCGCTAATACCACAGGCCTTTTCAAAGAAATAAATGAGTTTTCCTAGATAATATTCATTAAGCTCTGGAATTTCTATGACAAGATTAGGGACATTCCCGTCCTTATGGGCTAAAAGAGTTCCTTTAAAGGCCATTTTATTAATATAGTTTAAGGTTTTGCCGCTAATAAAGTTTAATCCATCATTGTCCTCTGGATCATCTATAATCTCTACATCCCTATTTTGCTCTTGAATTTGAATAATTGTTTCAAATTTATTTTCCTTACCATCTTGAATGATTTGACCAAGGGAATGGAGGTCAGTGGAAAAATCTACTGCTACTGGGAAGATTCCCTTTTTATCCTTTCCTTCACTCTCCCCAAAAAGTTGCTTCCACCACTCTGCAAAAAAACGCCAAGCTGGCTCATAATTAACCAAAATCTCTATATCTTTACCCTTTCTGTATAAAATATTGCGCAATGCTGCATATTGGTAGCACTTATTTTCATTGAGATTTTTGTTATTGTATTCCTCCATGGCACTTTTTCCACCCTCTAGCAATTGGTCAATATCTATTCCTGCAGCTGCAATGGGTAATAGTCCTACAGGAGTTAAAACAGAGTATCTTCCCCCTATATCATCAGGTATTGAAAAGGTTTCATAGCCTTCATTCTTAGCTAGTTTTAGTAATGCCCCACTCTGGCTATCTGTGGTCACATATATTCTTTTTCTAGCTTCCTCTATGCCATATTTATCCTCTAGTATTCTCTTTAAAATCCTAAAGGCTATTGCAGGTTCCGTTGTAGTTCCAGATTTTGATATCACATTTAGACTGAATTCTTTTTCCTCTAATAATTCTATTAGGTCTCTTAAATAACTTCCACTAATATTATTTCCTGCATAAAAAATAGAAACTGCTTTTCTCTTATGGTTGGGTAATAAATTATAAAATGAATGATTGAAGATATCTATAATTGCCCGGGCACCTAAATAAGAACCTCCAATTCCTATAACTACTAAAATCTCAGAGTTAGAATTTATCTCCTTAGCAGCTTTCTTTAGCCTTTCCAGCTCCTTATGATTATAGTTTTGTGGATAATCCACCCACCCTGTATAATCACTCCCCGGTCCAGTTTTATTATGTAATGCTTCATGGGCTATTTCTACTTGAGCTTTTATTTCATTTAATTCATGTTGTTCTATTAAACTATGTTGATAGTCAAAATTAATACTTTTCATCTTATCCCTCCTCTTATTAGTTTTACCCTTATAACAAATCTAAAACCAACAAATTCTACTTATTATATTATTATCATTATGTTTTTTCCCTTTTTTATCAAAAAAATTTTAAATAAAAAGATAATTATTTAGTATCTTTTCCTGTTTTTATGTTATGATAGGACTAATTATATTAAAAAAGAGGTGAAATTATTGAATTCAAAAATTATTGCAGATAGTTGTTGCGATTTAAATAAAGAATTAAAAGAAAAATTAAAGGTAGACTTAGTACCCTTATCCATAGAAATAGGAGATTACAACTTAAGGGATGATGAAAATCTAGATACAATGGAATTAATCCAATTAATGAAAGATAGTCATAAGGCCCCAAAAACTTCCTGCCCATCTCCAGGAGAATATATGGAAAAATTTCAAGGGGAGGACAATATATTTGTAGTTACCCTATCATCTGCCCTAAGTGGCTCTTACAATAGTGCAATGCTAGCTAAAAAAATGATTATTGATAACTTAGAGGATAAAAAGAATAAATTTATCCATATCTTTGATTCTTTAAGTGCTTCCATAGGTCAAACTCTTATATCTATCAAGATACACGAGTTAATAGAGAAAAATTTAGAAAATCATATTATTGTAGAAAAGGTAAACAACTATATTAAGGAGATGAAGACCTTCTTTATCTTAGAATCTTTAGATAATCTTGTGAAGTCAGGCCGCCTAAGTAAAATTAAGGGAAAAATAGCCTCCACATTAAATATCAAACCTATTATGGGAGAAGATGGAGCAGGTAATATTCGAGAAGTAGAAAAGATTAGAGGTTCTAAAAAAGCTTTTCGCAGATTAGCGGAAATCATAGGAGAACAAGGAGAAAAATTCGAAGAAAAAATTATTGGAATTGCCCATTGTAATGCCCTAGAAAAAGCTAAGGAGCTTAAAGAGGAAATTCTAAAAAGATATAACTTCAAGGATATTATTATAGTGGAAACTGCCGGTATTAGTACAGTCTATGCTAATAATGGCGGGATAATAATAGCATTTTAAGCATAAAACCTACTCTCTTAAGGGAGTAGGTTTATTATTTATTTATATTTATCCGGAATCTCTTTATTAAAGAAAAATATGGCTATTGTTCCTGGACCTGCATGGGCTCCAATAACAGCACCAATCATGGTGATTACAAAATCCTTAGTGCCAAACCTTTCCTGGATTAGCTCTTTGAATAGTTCTGCAGTTTCTAAATCATCCCCATGAGTAATCCCAATGGTTTGGTTTGCAAGATCTTCTCCTCTTTCCTCCATAATGTCTACCATTCGCTTAATTACCTTTTTTCTGCCCCTTACTTTCTCTAGAGGTATCAATTTACCATCCTCCATATTAAGTATAGGCTTAATATTAAGCAAACCACCTACAAAGGCAGAGGATCTACTAACCCTTCCACCCCTAAATAAGTATTCTAAACTATCTACTGTAAAAATATGCTCTATATGATTTATAAAAAATTGTAGGGCTTCCAATATCTCTGGTTTTGTTTTTCCCTTATTTACTAATTCAACTACATGTTTAATTATAAGACCACAACCATAAGATGCTGCCTTGGTATCAATCACATCAATATCAAAGTCAGGATATTCCTCTAATACTTCTCGTCTTGCCATTACTGAAGCCTGATATGTACCGGATAATTCTGAGGAAAAGCTTATATATATACACTTTTTATTTTCCTTTGCATATTGGGTAAATACTTCCTTAAATGTTTTTATAGAAACTTGAGATGTTTTATATACTGCCCCTTTTCTCATATTATTAAATAGTTCTAATGAATCTATTGTAATCCCATCTAAATATTCTTCATCACCAATATTTACATACAAAGGTACCACCTTTATATTATTCTTTTCTGTAAATTCCTTTGGCAAATCTGAACCACTATCTACAATTATTTGAATACTCATTATACCCCCCCTTAGATGGTTTTATTATATTATAATACATTTTCCCATTAAAAACACTAGCTTTTAATAGGTTCTGGGTACTCCTCTCCAAATAATTCAACAGTAACTGACTCCATTACCTCTTCCTCCCTAGGACGATCCTGAAAGTTAGTCTCTACATTAGCGATCCGATCCACCTCTTCCATACCTTCTACTACCTTGCCAAAGGAAGCATATTGGCCGTCTAAATGAGGAGAATCCTCATGCATAATAAAAAATTGAGAACCTGCTGAATCAAAACTTTGGGACCTAGCCATGGAAATAACGCCCCTTTCATGAGCTAAAAGATTTTCAAATCCATTGGCTAAAAATTCTCCTTTTATACTATAATCTGGTCCTCCAGTACCATTTCCACTTGGGTCTCCCCCTTGAATCATAAAACCTTTAATTACTCTATGAAATATTGTCCCATTATAAAAACCTTTTTTTATTAAACTAATAAAATTGTTTACTGTATTAGGTGCCACTTCAGGATAAAGCTCCACCCTAATTATTCCGCCATTTTCCATTTCTATAGTGACAATTGGATTCTTTTTCATGCTAATCTTCCTTTCAATCTTTATGGCTAATTATACCATAACTTTATGCTAAAACAATTTTTATATGAGATTTTTTATATTAATATTTCCTTTCTTAACCTTTAGGTCTAAAAAATAAAGAAGCTATAAAGGCAAATATTATAGCTGCAGACACCCCTGCACTTGTAATATCAAAAATTCCTGTTAGTACTCCTACCAGTCCTCCTCCTTCATATTCCTTCATAGCACCCTTTAATAGAGAATTACCAAAACTACTTATGGGAACACTTGCCCCTGCTCCAGCAAATTTGATCAGAGGATCATACCACCCAAGTCCACCTAGAATAACACCACTTACTACTAAAATAACTGTTGTATGGGCAGGAGTTAATTTAAAAACATCCAACATAATTTGACCGATAACACATATTGCTCCACCAATAACAAATGCCCAAAATAGTTTTTCCATATATTTCCTCCTTCCCTTACATTTCTATGGATACCCCATGGGCTATACAGGGTATAGATTCTTTTTGTTGATAAGATATGGGCGATAATAGGGCTCCTGTAGCCACCACTAATATCTTGTTTAATTCCCCCTTACCCATTCTATTAAGTAAGTGGCCATAAGTTACTGTGGCAGAAGACGCACATCCACTTGCTCCAGCAAAAACTTTTTGGTCCTTACTATATATTAATAATCCACAATCTTTAAAGATATCATCATTGATATCTAATCCACCTTTTTGCAATAATTCAAGGGCAACAGAATGACCAATTTCACCTAAATCCCCTGTTAAAATCAAATCATAATAAGAGGGCTCAATTTCCCTTTCTCTAAAATGGGCTAATATGGTATCTACCGCTGCAGGAGCCATTGCCCCTCCCAAATTAAATGGATCAGATAGTCCAGAATCAACAATTTTTCCAATGGTAGCAGAGGTTACCTTAGGCCCTACACCCCTTTGACCTAATAGGGCTGTACCAGCACCAGTTACAGTCCACTGAGCAGTAGGAGGCTTTTGTCCTCCATATTCAGTAGGATAACGAAATTGTTTTTCCGCTGATGCATTATGGCTGGATGCCCCAGCTATTACATAGTTGGCAGCTTTGCTATTAATTATAAGGCTAGCTAGGGCTAATCCTTCCATAGAGGAAGAACAAGCTCCATAAATACCAAAGTAAGGTATTTGCAAGGTTCTTGCTGCAAAAGAGCTGGGAGTAATTTGATTTAGTAAGTCTCCACTTATAAAAAATTCAATAGCTTCTTTATCCAGTCCACTCTTTTCTATAACCTTACTACAGGCCTGTTCTAATAATACCTTTTCTGCTTTTTCAAAACTATCTTGACCTAACCATATATCCTCATTTAATATATCAAAATCTTCTGCAAGGGGTCCCTGTGCCTCAAAAGGTCCACCTACAGCAGCAGAAGCAATAATAACTGGTTTTGATTCATATATCCAGGTTTGTTTACCCTTTAGCATTATATTACCCCCAGCATCATTAATAATATTTTTATTATTGCAACCACAAAGGCTGAGAATACACCAAATACAATTACAGAGCCGGACAGTTTAAACATATTCCCTCCTACTCCTAAAACATAGCCCTCACTTCTATGCTCGATAGCAGCTGAGGTCATGGTATTGGCAAATCCTGTTATAGGTACAATTGTCCCTGCTCCTGCATATTGGGCTAAATGGTCATAGACTCCTAAACTTGTCAATAATGATGAAATAATTATTAATACCGCTACCATTGGACTACTGGCGGTTTTCTCATTAAAATTAAAATACTTAATAAAAATTGTCATTATTATTTGTCCTAGAGCACAAATACTACCCCCTACAAAAAAAGCCCAAATACAATTCTTAAGTATGGATCTTTTGGGTTCTTTGGTTTTAACAAATTCTTGATATTCCTGTTGAGCCTTTGTAGGTCTTTGTTTTTTTGCCATCTTAATCCTCCTTTTTTATACACATAGATGGCTAGAAAGATACCGGGCAGGGATTTACAGGGTGATTTTCCCCTACAATATCTGTCCAAGAGTGTTATTCCTATAATATCCTATGTGTTTTATTTATTTTCCAAACTTATTTTCTCCATAATAAATAAAATAATTCCTAAAGCTCTCAGTTCTTTCTACATCTTTAAAATGAAATTATGTATGTTTTTATTAAAAAAACTAATACTAATATTAATACTATAAAATGGAGGTATAAATATGGTTAATTTAACTCAGAAAGAAAGAATGTTATTAGAGGATCAGAAAAGCCAAGAGGAAATTTGTATCAAAAAGTATAATGATTATAGCAATCAGGCCCAAAATCCCCAGTTAAAACAACTATGCAAAGATATAGGGCAAAAGGAAGTAGAGCATTTAAATACTATTAACTCCATATTAAATGGTCAGGTACCTAATATAAGCAGTCAACAAAGTCAGCAGCAATCAAATCAAGGACAGCAATCAAATCAGAGTCAACAACAAAGTAATATGGGTAGTAGGACTATGGGAAATACCCAAAATAATAATGATGCATATATATGTAATGACCTATTGTCTACTGAAAAACATGTTTCCAGTACTTACAATACCGCCATCTTTGAATTTAGAGATGCTAATATTAGACAGGTATTAAATCACATACAAAAGGAAGAACAGGAACACGGGGAACAAATATTTAACTTCATGGAAAGCCATGGAATGTATAATCCTCAATAATAAAAAAAGTGCCTAGTGATATGGGTCAGTTCACTAGGCATTTTTTTATTATTATATTTCATGTCTTATAACTTCAAAGCGGAAGAGTTTTATTCCTTTTTCACTGGTTATTCCCGCCTTGCCCATGGCAATATTTATCTGTTCTTCCACCGAGTCTACTCCATCTAAATTCGGCAATAATAGACCCCTCTTATAACCTTTTTCAACAATTACTCCATATTTCTCCACATCTAATTCATTTTTAGAGTCTATTAATTCTGGCTCCATTAAAATATCCACAGAAATTTCTAAATTCAATAATTCTCTAGGCTCTACAGCATTAAATCTCGGGTCATGACCACTGGCACTAATACTATTATTAATAATTTCCTCTATTATATTTTCTTGGGTAGGGGAGATAGTGCCGATACAACCCCGCAGTGCTCCATTTTTATGAATTGTTACAAAGGTTCCTGCCTTTTTATTTCTTGTCTCTTCTATAAATTCTTCTGAGAATTCATCTTCTACCTCTTTAAATATCAATCTCTTCCCATTCTTTACATAGCACTCTATTGCCTTTCTAGCTAATTTTATATAATCATCTTCCCGTCCTATTCTTTCCCTATAGGCTTTATTAGATATATTTCTCATTTGTGGAAGTAAAGAACTCTTTTCTCCATTTACAATTTCCTTTAGAAATCCTGTAAGATATCCTACCCCAAAGGGTCCTTCATAGCTTATTACCTTGGAGTCATATTGATAACCATCCATAAAACCAAATCCCATTAGAAAAGACCTTAATCCGCATTGGGCCGCCTCCTCTATAAATTTATCCTCCATTACTAAAAGGGGAAGGGGATCCCTTTGTGATATAGCATCTGCCACCATCTTATCAAAAATAGGTCCTGATGGGTGATAGTCATAGGGGCCATCACTTTTAAGGGCATGGGAAAGGTCCCCACTACAGACTATTAGTATTGATCTGCTACTTTGCTGTGCTACTTCCCGAATTTTTACTCCTAAGGTGTAATTTTCCTCAAGGGAAGTATGGCCAGGGGTTATATGGACTATATCATAGTCTTTATAATACTTATCAATAAAGTACATGGGTACCATTGCCCCATTATCTAATGATACTTCCCCCCCATATCTTTTCCCAAGACCTCTATCCATTAATATTGATACAAAATCATTTTCTTCAAATGCAAGGAATATCTCTTTAGAGAGCCCTTGATTGACCTTTTTTTCAAATTTTATTTCTGGAAATCCAAATGCTGAAAAATCTCCCTTAATAACAGGCTCATCTAAAATACAAGTCCCATTAGAAAAACTATTGCCATGGGGGGTAATAAAAATAATTGTTTCTGGCTTATTGACCTTTATTAATTCTCCTAATTTCTCCATTCCGTCAATTGTTCTCTGGGCCTCCATCTCCTTTCCTCTACCTATTTGGGAAATAATAATAGGGGGATGGGGCATAAATACAACCTTTAAACTTGACATTTTTTCACCTCACATTTCCTAAGTTTACTTTTTCAAAGTATTTTAAGGCTTTTTTCTGTATTGCTCTCATTATTTCTAAATCTGTAGGCCTTTCATGATACTTATACATGGGATAATATCTTGAAATATGTAATATAAAATTTTTGTTAATTTTGTATAGCTTCTCAAACAGCTTTTCCATTTCCACCACATCATCACTAACCCCTGGAACAATTAATAGGGAAATCTCCACATGGCATTTTGTAGAAGCTATCTGGATAGTCCTTAAGATTTGATTTACTGTAGTACCTCCAAGTCTTTTATAAATATCATCACTATAAGTTTTTAAGTCTATATTTAAGGCATCTAAATAGTTTAATAAATTTAATAATGGTTCTTCCTCTATAAAGCCATTGGTCACCATTACATTTTTTATTCCCTTTTCATTGGCTAATTTTGCAGTTTCTATCATCATTTCATAAAATATTGTAGGTTCATTATAGGTATAAGCTATGGAAGGCAATCCTAAATCTAAGGTTTTATATACTATTTCATCTGACGTCATCTGGTAAGTAAATGGTTTTTCCATACTTATATGATAGTTTTGACAAAAGGGGCAGTAAAGATTACAGCCAAAACTGCCAATGGACAAAATTTTGCTTCCAGGCTTCCAGCCTATTATGGGCTTTTTCTCAATAGGGTCCACATGTATAGCTGAGATCTTTCTATAATTAATGCTATATAGTTTATTGTCTACTACCTTTCTTACTTGACAGCGACCCACCTGTCCCTCTTTTATTTTGCAGTGGTGAGGACAAAGATGGCAGTGCACCCTCCCCTCTGTATATTCATAATATAATGCTTCTTTCATATTTATCACCCTTTATGGGATGCTATTATTTTATATCCCTATTATTAGTTTATACCTTTTTATGGAATACTATCAAGTAAATATTCTTTTAGCTAAGTTTAAAAAATTTATTTAAAGATATACTAAATATAAATACATAGAAAAGAGGTGTTAAAGTGGTTAATAATAGTGAGATAGCTAATAGGCTCCAAATCAATGTGGAGTTTGTAAACAAAAGTCCCTCTATACAAAATACCTATAAGGAAATAAGTGAAAATCCCAATATGTCACAACGGGAAAAGGAAGATGCCTTTGATGAGATGGCAAAAATTTTAAAGGATATGTTAGAGAAAAAATAGTTGGAAAGGAGGTTTATATTAAGCCTCCTTTTAATCGAATATTGGTTGGTAGCATTTTTGGGCCCTTGCATGAAAACACATTTCAATCTGATCCTCTGTGACCCTTGTAGGTGATAAAGGGGGAAGGTTTTCTAAGGAGAAAAACCCTGCCCTAGAAGTTTCAATGTTTTTTTCAAAGCAACAATCTAAACAATCACATTCTACAAATATCTTATATATACTATAGGGAGAAGGTATAACATAATTTTTCTTTCTATCTAATATAGCTATTAACCTTTTAGGTTCCACCCTTGCTCCTGCTTCTTCCATACATTCCCTAATAATATTTTCCTTTAAGGAATAATCAATATCTGCCCATCCCCCTGGCAATGACCATTTGCCATCTAACTTTTCCTTCACCAATAGTATATAATTATCTTTAAAAGCTGCCGCCCTTATATCTATTTTGGGAGTTTGATAGCCGGTCTCAGTAGCAAAGAGCTCCTTCATCTTTGTATGATCTATGTCAGTATAATGACTCATTATATCAATGCTGATATTTCTTATAGCCTCAAATCTCTCAATATCATATTTATCCTTAGAGTATTCAATCCCTGCCTGTGATATTGCCTGTAATTTTTTTGCATATTCTAACCACTTTAAGCCATAGCCCATATTTACCCCCCTTATCTGTTAAATCCCTTACTAATAATAAATTCCCCTTTGTTTTTAATAACTATTACCAAAACATGTTTATAAATCTTCTATTTTTATTATAAATTATTATTTGGTAATTTTAAACCTTTTTTAAACATATGCCAAAAACCTTCTTATGAAAATTTTTAAGGACTGGAATATCCAGCCCTTGATTATAGTGTTCTTATCCAGAAATGTTTTATTTTAAAGTCATCCTCTTTTTTATTTTTGACTACCTGGGATGCTTTCTTTACTTCTATATCCTCTTCTACTGTATTTATATGGTTAAATTCTTCTGCCCTCCTTACTTGGTCTTCATCTATATAATTAAATCCTGACATACTATCCCATCCTTTCAATAACCTTTTCTTCATTTATATTATATGTCCTAAGGATAGTTTTGATATTATTATTTTATCAGCTGGGTATTTAAGGATTGTATTATTTATTATAAAACTATAAAATATGTTTATATAACAAGTATCTGGCTATAAATTTACAATAGTATCTTAAATACACTAATATCTATATGGGAGGAAATAAAATGAGTATTTTAAAAACCATTAAAAAAATAGGATTTGGTTTGCATTCCAGCAGCAAGCGCTTTCCTATTACCCTGATTTATTCTTGGAGTACAGCTTTACTGTTAATAATAATAAATGAAATAGATTCTAGCCTTAGTAATGAAACCAAAGAAATGCTAATTAGAATTAATATGATTCTTGCTTTAGGAATACCTTTATCTCTATGTGCCAAGATGTTCTTTGAAAAAAATGAAAAAAAGGCTGCCCATCTTTATATTTATTATAGCCTTGTAATTGTCTTTCAGGTGTTCTTTTATTTATTTTTATTAAAGGATTTAAAAATGATGTCTATATCTAGATATATCGGTGTAAATCTTGCCGCATATCTGGCCTTTATCTTTATTCCCCACATGGTTAATAAGGAAAATTTTGAATCTTATGTTATACATGTCCTTACTTATTTTTTAGTTACCTATGTTTATTCTTTAGTGCTCTACGGAGGATTATCGGCAATTTTATTTGCCATAGACAGCTTATTGGGAATAAATATAAAAAGGGAGATTTATTTTTACACTTTCCTTATAGTTGCCCTTGGCTTTGGTCCAGCTTATTTCCTAGCTTATGTTCCTGAAAGAAATAAGATCTCCATAGAATTAAACTATTCTAAGATACTAAAAATTCTACTAATCTATATAGTAATGCCACTTTTGGCTACATATGCTTTAATACTTTATCTATATTTTATTAAGATTATTATTACAATGGAATGGCCAGAAGGACTGGTATCACACCTAGTACTTTGGTTTTCACTGATATTGACTTTGGTATTGTTTTTTATAACACCTATAGAAAGAGATAATAAATGGATAGCAAATTTTACTAAATGGGCTCCCAGGACCATTTTGCCCATACTTATAATGATGTTTGTGTCCATGGGTATTAGAATTAATGCTTATGGTATTACTGAAAATAGATACTATGTACTAGTGCTGGGATTATGGATTTTTGCCATTATGATCTATCTATCCCTTTGTAAAAAAAAGAAAAACATAATATTGCCCATAAGCCTATCTATAATTATTTTAATATCTATTTTAGGGCCCTTTAGCAGCTTTTCTATATCCCAATACAGCCAAAGCAAACGATTTGAAAATATCTTAATCAATAATAATATGATAAAAGAAGGAAAGATTGTCCCCTCCACTAATATAAGTAGGGGAGATAGACAAACCATCAGCAGTATTTTAAGCTATTTTTACGATAATCATAGCTTAACCAGGTTGGCACTATTACCTAAGGATTTTAAAATAGAGGATATGGAAGATACCTTGGGTTTTGCCTATGAAAGTCCCTATCTAAGATATCTCAATCATTTTCATTTTATCACCAATATTAGCGAAGATATTTTAGATATATCTGATTATGATTATTTAATAGATGCTAATTATATCTATCCTGAAACTCCTATAGAAAACGATGAATTATCTATAGAAACTTCTTATGAAGATAGTACAGTTACTATAACACTTATTGATAGTGGAGATATATATAAGAAAGACTTTAATGATTTTGGGGCTATGATTTATAAAAAATACGGTGAAATAGGGAATAAGGACTCCCTTCCCCTAGAAGAAATGATTATAGAAGAAGAATTTAAGGGATATATATTTAAGTTTATATTGCAAAACTTTGGAGGATATATAAATAAAAACGATGATGTGGAAATTAATAATTTATCCTATTATCTACTTATTAAAAAAAATTAACCTGCCTATGATGTTTCCCCCTAAATCCAGACACGGAATTAGGGGGTTTTATTATGTCTAAATATTCATTATTAAAGAATTCACATCAGTAGGCAGGTTTTTTAATTAATCCATAAATATTTGGGGTATCCTAATGGGAAGAACCTCTATATTCTCCCATACCTTATTCACCACATAGGGTTCTGCCTCTAAGTATTTATCAAATTCCTCCTTGGTGGGAAAATCCATTATCATTACTGAACCTATCATATTTTCGTCCTGATCTAATATGGCTCCCCCCTTTATAAATTTCTTTTCTTCCTTAAGAACACCTAGCTTTGCAAGATGCTCATCCCTGGCCGCCATTCTTCTTTTGGGGGCCTCCTTATCTTTCCCATCATAGGCAATAATCACAAATTGCATTAAATACACATCCTTTTTTAGTTTATTTAAACTAATTAATTCTCTATACATCCTAAAAACCCTTTTTAAATAATTAATATATTGACTTAAGGGAGAGTTTCTTCCTATAATATGATTACATCAATATTTTGAATAGATTGGTTGTGTTAAGATTGAAAGTTGCAATAATAGATGGGCAGGGAGGAGGTATTGGGAAAAGGCTGATAGAGAAGATAAAAAGTACAAATCTTCCTCTGGAATTAATAGCCTTAGGTACCAATTCTTTAGCCACTTCAGGTATGATAAAATCCGGTGCAAATGTAGGGGCTACTGGTGAAAACTCTATAGTAGTAAACGCTGATAAGATAGATGTTATTATGGGCCCACTGGCAATCATAGTACCTAATTCTATTATGGGAGAAATAACCCCTAAGATGGCCCATGCCATAGGAAACAGTAGAGCCTTAAAAATACTCATACCTATTAGCCGATGCAATGTTGAAATAGCAGGAACAAAAAATGTCAATATGAATGACTTATTAGATTATGCAGTAAAAGAATTAGTATCATTTTATAACACTAAAAAATACTAATGCTACCACGATAATAATAATATTCTACACCACCTTAATAGTGATACCTACCACCTATTATGTTATAATTTACTTACATATAGGGATGGTAAATTTTCTAAGGTGGGTTTTTTATGAAGACTATAGACTGCTTAGGGGATATGTGTCCCATACCAATAATAAAAATAAGAAGGGCAATGAAGACTATGAAATCAGGGGAAGTTGTTAAGGCTGTCACCGATCATAGTTGTGTCCTAGAATCCATTATAAGCAATTTTAAAAACCATAAGATAACCCATGATGAAGTAATAAATGGCGTATGGGAGATATTTATAGAAAAAACTTAACATAGGTTTTTATTGGCAATTTGTTTAAAATAATCAATAAATTCCTTCAGCTTTGTATTATCATTAATCTTTTCACTACTAATTAAATACATTTCATATTCTATGGAAAAATCTTTTATATTAATTAATTTTAATTGTT
>DUPX01000060.1 GCA_012838085.1 Eubacteriaceae bacterium | reverse complement strand
TTTTAAGAACCGATGCAGAAAACACCTGTAATGTGGCAATAGTAGATGAAATACAGAAGAATAAAGGAATTATGATAATATGAAAAATAATATTTCGATTATAGGTTTTATGGGAACAGGGAAATCTGCCATTGGGAGAAATGTTGCCCGAGAATTAGATTTTTCCTTTGTAGATCTAGATAGATATATGGAAGAAAAACTTGGGATGAGGATTGGAGAATATTTTTCTGCCTATGGGGAAGCTGAATTTAGAAAAATAGAACAGCTCTCCTTAGAGGAGGTTTTAGCTAATGACCATCAGGTTATTTCCACCGGTGGGGGGATTGTATTATTAGAGGAGAATAGAAAATTATTAAGAGAAAAAACCTATGTGGTGAGTTTAAAGGCTAATGCTAAAACAATTTATTATAGAGTAAAGAGGAATAATAGAAGACCATTATTAAGAACCCAAAAGCCATTAAAGGCTATTAATAGATTATTGAAAGAAAGAAGGGGCCTATATGATTTTGGTGATCTATCCCTTTATACAGATAATGAAACCATTATAGAATTAGCAAAAAAAATTGCCCAGAATTATAAAAGTCATATATTAGATTAAGCTATAGTCATAATAGGGAAAGGAGTAAAAATGAATATAAAATTTGGCCCTTCAGGGAATTCCCAGTCCTTTTATGATGAGGGATATAAGTCCTCCCTGGATATGCCTAAGTGGCTATGGGAAAAAGGCCTTTCTGCCTATGAATATTCCCTTACTAAGGGTATTAGACTTAAAAGGGAAACAGCTACCAAAATAGGTAAGGAGGCGGAAAAACATAATATTTTTCTAAGCATCCATGCCCCCTATTATATAAATCTAGCCAATCCAGACCACAAAAAGCGGGAAAGGTCTAAAAAATATATATTGGATACCTTTTATGCAGGGGAATGGATGGGGGCAAAGAGAATTGTATTTCATCCCGGCTCAGTGGGAAAATTAGAGAGAAGAGAAGCCTTTGATATTGTCTTAAATACCTTTGAAGAAGTGTTAGAGATTATATATAAAAATGGATTTAATGATATAAGTATATGTCCAGAAACTATGGGTAAGATAAATCAAATCGGCACCCTGGAGGAAATTTTAGAATTGTCAAAATTAGATGAAAAGATTATACCCACTATAGATTTTGGGCATATTCATGCTAGAGATGGGGGAAGTTTAAATAGTAAGAAAGATTTTGAAGATGTGATAAATACCATTGAAAAAAATTTAGGTAGGACTAGGACTAAAAATATCCATATTCACTTTAGCAGGATAGAATTCACCCAGGGAGGGGAGAAAAAGCATTGGACTTATAAAGATATCCAATTTGGCCCCAATTTTGAACCCTTAGCCCAGGTATTGGTGGAAAGGAATTTAACACCTATAATAATCTGTGAATCTAGAGGTACAATGGCGGAAGATGCAGTGTTATTTAAAAACATTTATGAGGATATAAAGAAAAATACTATCAAAGCCTAGTAATCTATGGTAATATATTAAAGGACTTTGATAATAAGAGGGTTTTTATGAAAAAGATTTTGGTTATTCATGGACCAAACCTAAATATGTTAGGTATTAGAAAAAAGGAAATATATGGTAATAACACCCTAGAAGATGTTAATAATATGATTAGGGAAAAGGCAAAGGAATTGAATTTCCAAGTGGATATATATCAATATAATGGGGAGGGCGAAATAATATCCCAACTCCATAGGGCCTATAATAATTATCATGGTCTTATAATAAATCCAGGGGCATATTCCCACTATAGTATTGGCATAAGGGATGCTATAGAGGCAATAGATATACCCACCATTGAGGTACATATTAGCAATATATATAATAGAGAATCTTTTAGAGCTAATTCTATCATATCTCCTGTATGTATGGGACAGATTGCTGGTCTGGGTATTGAAGGATATATTTTAGCATTAGAAAGATTTTCTTTTGGCAGGGAGTCATCTCTGCTGGATTAATAAATACACAAGATGAATTAAGTGGAGGGATTTTTATGATTTCTGCAGGAGACTTTAGAAAGGGTATTACCTTCGAAATGGAGGGGGAAGTTTATAGTATAGTTGAATTTCAACATGTTAAGCCCGGCAAAGGGGCGGCCTTTGTACGCACCAAGCTAAAAAATATTAAGACAGGGGTCACCATTGAAAAAACCTTCAATCCTAATGACAAACTTCCTAGGGCCCATATAGACACTAAGGAAATGCAGTATTTATATAATGATGGAGATATCTATTACTTTATGGATTTAGAAACCTTTGAACAAATACCTTTAAATAAGGAACAGGTAGAGGAGGCTATCCTTTATATTAAAGAAAATATGAATGCTATTATTAAATTCCATAAGGGGGAGGCTTTTTCAGTAGATCCTCCAAATTTTGTAGAATTAGAGGTTACCCATACCGAGCCAGGATTTAAGGGGGATACAGCAACTGCTTCCTTTAAACCTGCTACTGTAGAGACAGGGGCCACCCTAGGAGTACCATTATTTGTAAATACTGGAGATATTATTAGGATAGATACCCGAACAGGGGAGTATATGGAAAGAGTTTAATGGTATAATATAATAAATAAAAGAAACATATGTATTCTTTTATATAAAACTAAGGAGGGATTATTATGGATTATATTAGAGAGCAGGTTGCTTATCTAAGAGGACTAACGGAAGGTTTAGGTATAAGTGAAGAAACCAATGAAGGAAAAGTGCTTTTACATATAGTTGAAATACTAGACGATATTTCTGATGCATTGGAAGGTTTAGCAGATGCCCAAGAGGATTTAGAAGAATATATCGAAGTAATAGATGAGGATCTTTCTGACCTTGAAGATGATTTCTATGATGAGTTTGATGAATTTGATGATGATATTGATTTCTGTGAGGTTAAATGCCCAGAGTGTGGGGAAGTAACCTATATAGATATGGAAATGCTAGATGATGACAATAAAATTTCTTGTCCCAATTGTGGAGAGGAATTAGAAGTGGATTTTTGTTGCTGTGATGATGAGAAGGATTGTGACTGTGAATAATATTTTAGTGACTTCTTATCCTTTAGCATAATTTCTAATGATCTAAAAATATACTTTATTAAGATTTCAATTGGTAAAAATAATATGCACAGCCCTGCCATCTCGTGGGTGGGGATGTGCATTTTTATTATTTACCAGATGATTTTCTTGATTATCAAACTATAACTTTGTTCCGTCCCTCTTTCTTCGCCTTGTATAATGCCTTATCTGCCACTTCAATTAGCTTATTAGAATCCATCTTATCACTGGGAACAATGGATGCTACCCCTAGGCTAATAGTTAAGTTGGAATTGATTTCTTCATTTTTCATTCTTAAATCTTCAATGGTTTTTCGAATTTTCTCTGCAACAATTGTTGCTCCTTCTGAAGTTGTATTCATAAGCATTACAACAAATTCCTCACCGCCGTAACGTGCTGTAAAGTCACCTGGTCTTTTTATTCCACCCTTTATAATCTCTGCAATTTTTATCAATGCTTGATCACCTGCTAGATGGCCATAGGTATCATTGAAGATCTTAAAATGGTCAATATCTATCATAATCAAAGACAAGGGTAATCCTTCACGGAGACTTACTTTCCAAGCTTTACTATAGGCAATATCAAAAGCTCTTCTATTTTTAATGGAGGTTAGACCATCCATCATTGACATTTCCTCCAGCTTAATATTGGCTGCTTTTAACATTTCATTTGTATAGCGGAGTTCTTCTGTTCTCTCTTTCACACTATCTTCAAGCCTCTTACTTAATCTTTGGTATCTTAATAATAAAAATAATATAATCAGTGTTACAGATAATAGTATAAGAATGACAGAGCGTAGAAAAAAAGTATAATAATAATCTTCAGTTATGTAGACCACTCTCTTACTCTGCCACTGTTTCATAATTTTATCGATAGTGCCATCTTCAGTAATTTCCTTTAGACCGGAATTAATAAGAGAGAGGGTTTGGTCATCACCCTTTGGAACAGCTATCCTTGAATACTGAGTTTCAATAGGGGTCTCCACTATCTTTATACCTTTTATCCTACTATTAGCAAGTTGGTATTCCCCAATCCATCGATCCACTAAAATCCCATCTAAATTCCCACTACTTAATTCTTTAAAGGAAGTTTTCCAATCATTAATCAATACAATGTCTACTTCCCCATATCCCTCCAGTAATTTGTTGGGATAACCACCAGCCTCTACCCCCACCTTCTTGCCCCTTAAGTCATCAATATTATTTATGGTTAAATTGTCACTTTGAACAAATATTGAAAACTCAGATTTTAACAGAGGACTGGAAAAGTCATAAATTTTATCTCTTTCTGGATTGGGATTGATTTGAAGAAGTCCGTCAGCTTCACCATTAAGTATCATTCTCTGTGCTTGTTCCCAATTTGTTGTTAGAATCTTAATTTCATAATCAATTTTATCCCCAATAGCCTTAGCAATATCAACAGCCACTCCTTTAGATTTTCCCTTATCATCATAAACTATAGGTGCTAAATCTTTATTTCCTAGTAAGACTATAGTATTGGGACCATTATTTCTAGCCCATCCATTATAAGGAAAAAGTAAAAAAAACAAAATAAAAAAAGCTATAATAATAACTATTTTTTTTCTACTAATGGAATTTATGGGTTTCAAAAATACCACCTCCCCATATCTTTACTTTATATTAATTGTAAGTTTTATTCAACCTATCATGGCAGGATATACCAATATTTTAGGATAATCTTTATAATTTCATCTATCCAATCTCTTTTGAAATTAAAAAAAAGGCTTATTATTACCTTTTTACCAATGGGATATTTTATATAAGACCATTATCAAGATATCTATATAAAAAACTGGCTCCACCTTTTACCATAGGTACCCAGTATTTTTTATTTTTAATCATAATTTTAAGAGATATTAAATAGAATTAATTAAGAAAGGGGGACAACTTATATGTCTTTACAATATTTTAATCCAGAGGCTATTAATAACACTATCAATAGTATTTATAGTATAATCCTCCCCTCCTTATCTATAGATATTAGAAAAATTATAGAAAGGATAGATATTAAGTTTTTATCCATATTAGAAGAAATTCGCATTAGAGAAAATAGGCCCTTGATGATTACCCTAAATAATAGGGATTTCTTTGTTAGAAATGATGGAAAACTGATTTCTACAGATAATGGGGCCTATATTGTTACTAATCAAGATACGGCAAGTATTCTTCAATTAATTAGCGATCATTCTATCTATGCAATAGAAGAAGAATTGCGAAATGGATATATCACCCTAAAGGGCGGCCATAGGGTAGGTTTTACTGGTAAGGGGGTATTAGAAGGTGGAAATATAAAGACCTTAAAATATATTTCTGGTTTTAATTTTAGAATATCCAGGGAGATAAAAGGGGTGGCAAATAAGGTGATTCCCTATATAACTAATAGGGGAGAGGTCTTTCACACCTTGATAATATCTCCTCCCCAATGTGGGAAAACCACTTTATTGCGGGATATTATTAGACAGATAAGTGATGGTAATACTACACTAGGCCTAAGGGGACATAAGGTGGGGGTAGTAGATGAGCGGTCTGAGCTGGCAGGCTGTTATAAGGGGGTGCCCCAAAATGATATAGGTCTCCGTACAGATGTGTTAGATGGCTGTCCAAAGGCAAAGGGAATGATTATGCTAATTCGTTCCATGTCCCCTAATATTATTGCCACTGATGAGGTGGGGACCAGGGAGGATATATTTGCAATAGAGGAGGCCTTAAATGCAGGAATAAAGATTATCACCACTGTCCATGGCAAGAATTTGGAGGAGGTTTCCCGAAGACCTATTTTAAAAGATCTTATAAATAATAGAGTTTTTCAGAGAATAATTATTTTAAGCAATAGATTAGGTACTGGCACCCTAGAAAAAATTTTAGATGGGGACAATTATAAGAATATTTTTTATATTATCTAATAATATTTAGGATAAGGGGAGGAAGCTATTGTTTAAAATTTTTGGAAATATAATAATTTTATTATCCTGTACATCTATAGGCTTATTGATGGCATGGAAATATAAAGTAAGGGTAAGGCAATTAAAGGAGATAAGGGGTATCTTCCAACTTATTGAGACAGAAATCTTCTATACCGCCACCCCTATTTTAGAGGTGTTAGAAAAGGTAGCCCGTCAGGCCTCATCACCTATTGCCAGTATTTTTAAAGAAATAATAGGGGAAATAAAGAGGCGAGAGGGCAAGACTTTAGGAAGGATATGGTGTAAAGCCTTTGAACGGGGCAGGGAAAATACCGGACTGACTAAGGAGGATTTAGTGCCCATTAATTATTTTGGAAATATTCTCGGCACTTCTGATCAGGAAAGCCAGATTAAAAACGGAAAATTGGTTCAAAGTCAATTAATAAAATTGGAAGAAGGAGCAGAAAAGGATTTTATTAGAAATGAAAAACTATTTAAAAATTTAGGGGTACTTCTAGGTCTTACCATTGTAATCATATTATATTAGAATTTTCCTGGAAAAGAGGAGGACAATTATGGATGTTGGTATGATATTTAAAATAGCTGGTATTGGAATTGTGGTGGCAGTGCTAAATCAGGTGCTAAAAAAAACTGAGAGGGAAGAAATGGCTACTATGGTTACCCTTACAGGAATTGTGGTGGTATTAATGATGGTAATTGAGATGATTGGCAGATTGTTTGAATCCGTCCGTACTATATTTCAATTATATTAGGAGTAATGCTATGGAAATAATTCAAATAGTTTCAATAGGACTTATTGCTGCAATTTTATCTATTATATTAAAAAAAGAGCGACCAGAATTCTCCATGATAATTAGCCTATTGGCGGGGACTATTATTTTTTTGATGATGATAAGTAAGGTCCAGGCAGTATTGGAGGTCTTTTACACCCTATCCTCTAGAATGAATATAGATCTTTTATATCTTACCACTATTTTTAAAATAATTGGTATTGCATATATTACTGAATTTGGAGCCCAGGTTTGCAGAGATGCGGGGGAAGGCTCTATAGCTACTAAAATAGAATTTGGGGGAAAGATATTGATTATGATTTTATCCATCCCTATTTTAATGGCTTTGCTGGATTTGATAATAAATCTAATACCTTGATGGGAGAATAGAATGAAAAAATTTTTATTAATTTTTTTAATCCTAATATTGTTTTTGCCTATAGTTGTCCATGCCCAAGAGGAGGGTGAAAATCTAAATACTGAGGAAATAGTGGAGGAAATATTAAAACAGGTGGATACCTATGATTTAGAAAATATAATAGAAGAAATAAATAGTGAAATAGGGGATTATCTTCCTAAGCTAAATATTAAAGAACTCTTAACATCTATTAGTAAGGGTGAATTTAAATTTAGTATTAAGGGTTTTTTTATCGGAATACTTAGGTATCTATTTGATGAAATAGTTAATAATTCTGGCCTATTGGCAAGGATTATTCTACTTTCCATTATGTGTGCCCTTCTTCAAAATCTGCAATCTGCCTTTGATAGTCAATCTACTGGTGAGTTGGCATATAATATTATCTATTTTATTATTTTAGGTATAGCTATAAAGAGTTTTTCCACTGCTATTAAGATAGGAATGGATGCTATAGACAGCATGGTTACCTTTATGCACGCTCTTTTACCTACTATAATTATTCTTCTTAGTTCTGTAGGTGCTTTAGTTTCTGCAGCCCTATTTCAACCTCTTATCACTTTAACGGTGAGTATCTTAAGTACCTTTGTTAAAAATTTTATCATACCCTTAATTTTTTTAGCATCTATTTTAAATCTTGTTAACTATATAAGTGAAAAAATTCAAATTTCCAAACTTGCGGGATTGATAAGACAGGTAGCTATTGTATTATTAGGTTTTGTATTTACTGTATTTTTAGGGGTGATGACTATTCAGGGTGTTGCTGCTTCTTCCTTTGATGGTGTTACAGCTAGAACGGCCAAGTATGCAGTGGATAATCTTGTGCCTATTATTGGAGGCTTTTTAGCAGATGCGGTAGATACTATTATGGGTTGCTCCTTAATAATAAAAAATTCCATAGGGGCAATAGGTTTAATATTTCTATTTATACTTTTACTCTTTCCTATTTTAAAGATATTGGCCCT
>DUPX01000059.1 GCA_012838085.1 Eubacteriaceae bacterium | reverse complement strand
TTTATGTTTATTGATATGCCACCTGGAACTGGCGATGTACCATTAACAGTCTTTCAATCTTTACCTGTGGACGGCTTAATTATAGTTACTTCCCCTCAGGAATTAGTATCTATGATTGTGTCAAAGGCGGTAAGAATGGCAGAAATGATGGATATTCCAATTATTGGAATAGTAGAGAATATGTCTTATTTTAAATGTCCAGATTGCAATAAAGAATATAAGATATTTGGGGAAAGTAATATAGATAAAATAGCTAATAAGCATAATTTGGAGGTTCTTGCTAAACTACCTATCGAACCTAAGATAGCCTCTTCCTGTGATAATGGTCTAATTGAACTCTATAATGAAAATTGGTTTGAAATAGGAGATATATTTGAGAATATGGAGGAGATTAAATGAAAATAGCAATAGCCTGTGATAAAGGTGAAGTTACACAACATTTTGGACATTGTGAAAGCTTTATGGTTTTTGAAATTCGGGATAATAAGGTTATTAATAGTGAAATTATTCCTAATCCGGGACATAGACCAGGATTTTTACCTAAGTTTTTACATGAAAAAGGGGTTAATGTTATTATTTCAGGGGGAATGGGTGGTGCTGCAGTAGATATCTTTAATGATAATAATATTGAGGTGATTATTGGAGCAAGAGGTAGTGCTGAGAAGAATATAGATAGTTATCTTAAGGGAGAACTTAAGTCTACAGGCTCTATATGCCATCACCATTAATGTCTTTAAACAGATATTAATACTAAGCTTGGTAAAAAGTATAACTTTTACCAAGCTTAGTATTTTACAAACTATTTTTTTTCTTAACCATCTTTAATCGGAAAAAATCTTCCCGTTCTTTTTCTTCTAAGGTTTCTTCTATAAATTTTATGTTTTTTTCCAGCCTAGGTATTTGAATTTTATTTAATGCATTAGCTCTTTTTTGAGTTTTTCTTATTTCTAAGGACAGCTTATAGGCGGATGTTTCAACTTGAGCTAATTGATAACTTAGATATTTCACTTCATTTAATATATGGAGTGCCCTATCTAAGGAAGAATTACTTCTATAAAATCCATAATAAGGTGTAATATTGAAATCCTCCTCATAAATTATCTCTGGAATTTCCACTCCCATAACACTGGTAAATCGAATGTAATAGTCCTTTTCCTTACTTACTGCAAGGGCAATTTCCTCTAAATTATACACACCCATTGTTAAACTGGCCTGTTTTAGCGCTTCATAGGCTTGGGCAAATTTTTCTTCTATTTCTTTTTCTATTGTTTTTGCAGAATCTATAAGAGTCATCATTTCTTGAATGAGGACAGTTCTTTTTCTATCTAATAAATCATAACCTTTTTCAGAAAATATTAAAGAATTTTCGCTTTTTAATAAATTTGCTTTGGTAGGTGTTATTTTAGTAGTCATAAAATCACCATCAATCTATTTAGTATTTCTCCTCTATTAATTTGGGATCTAGCCTGGTTAAACTATCTTTTGGAAGGATTCTTAAGATCTCCCAAGCTAAATCTAGGGTAGTATTTATATCTCGATTTTCATATGGGCCTTGGGCAATAAAGCGACCTTCAAAAGCCCTGCCAAACTCCATGTACTTTCTATCTATTTCTGTAAGGTCTTCTTCCCCTATAATTTGAGAAAGGGATCGAACTTCCTGAACTTTAGAATAGGAGGAAAATAATTGATTTGCAACATCCGGATGATCCGCTCTTGTATAGCCTTCACCAATACCGTCTTTCATCAATCTAGATAATGATGGAAGGATATTGATGGGGGGATAAATGTTACTTTGGAATAATTCTCTGCTCAGCACAATCTGTCCTTCTGTTATAAAACCAGTTAAATCTGGAATAGGATGGGTTATATCATCATTAGGCATTGTTAATATAGGAATTAGGGTTATTGAGCCTGGTCTATCTTTTAGCATTCCAGCTCTCTCATATAGGGAAGCCAGGTCAGAGTATAAATAACCAGGATAACCCTTTCTACTTGGGACTTCTTCTTTTGCCGAAGAGATCTCCCTTAGGGCTTCACAATAACTAGTTATATCAGTCATAACTACAAGTATTTCCATGTTTTCTTCGAAGGCTAAGTATTCAGCAGCTGTTAAGGCACAACGGGGAGTATTAACTCTTTCTGCTATGGGGTCATTGGCGTAGTTAATAAACATAACAACCCTATCCATTGCATTTGCATCTATAAGGCTTTTTCTAAAAAAATCCGCATCATCATGTTTTACACCTATGGCTGCAAAAATAATTGCAAAGTCCTCAGTGGAACCATCACCTAATTTTGCTTGCCTAATTATTTGGGATGCCAATTCGTTGTGGGGCATACCGCTACCAGAAAATATAGGTAATTTTTGTCCTCGGATAAGGGTCATTAAACCATCAATACTAGATATGCCAGTCTGAATAAAATCTCTGGGGTATTTTCTGGCCACTGGGTTTATGGGCCTTCCATTAATATTAAAGGTAAGTCTACTAAAGATTTCTCCTCCCCCATCTATAGGTCTACCTAATCCATCAAAGGTTCTACCCAAGATATCCCTAGTGAGGGGTAATTTAAAGGGTTCATTATTAAATGTTACGGAGGCATTAGTTGTAGATAAACCGGAAGTATTTTCAAATACCTGGATTACCACATCATTTTCCATAATTTTAATTACTTTTCCTTTTTTGATGGTCCCATCCTTTTCCTTAATATCAACTAATTCTCCATAGGAGACATCTGTTACCCCTGATATTTCAATAAGGGGACCTATTACTTTATCAATTTTCAGATATTCTTTTCTCATTTTATCACTTCCAACTATTTTAGATATTTCTTTTCTAATTTATTATAATAGTCATTGATGGAATCATATATTTGGTCAATTTTAGATAGATCATCATTAAGGACGGTATATTTCATTTTAACAATCTCATCAAAAATTTCCTGATTCTTAACTTGCGAAATGGGGATATTAAGTTTTAGCACTTCTTTTGCCTTTTCATATAGATAATATATTACCTTTAACATACGATATTGCTTTTCTAAAGGAACATAGGTATCTAAATCATGGAAGGCATTCTGTTGTAAAAAACCAACTTTTATAAGTTTAGATACTTCTAAGATTAATCTTTGGTCATCAGGTAGGACATCTTCTCCTACCAACATAACAATTTCCTGTAATTTATTTTCTTCGTATAATAGCTCTAATATATTATTTCTAAGGGTTATGGCATCATCTGCTAAGTTCTCCTCATACCACTTTTGTAAAACATTTATATATCCACTATAGCTATTTAACCAATTGATAGAAGGGTAATGCCTTTCATATGCCAACTCTTTATCAAGAGCTAGAAACACATTAATAAACCTTTTGGTATTTTCAGTTACTGGCTCTGAGAAATCTCCCCCTGGTGGTGATACAGCACCGATTATACTAACTGAGCCAGTATTTCCACTATAGGTTTCTACATAGCCTGCCCTCTCATAAAACTCTGCAATCCTTGAGGAAAGATATGCAGGATAACCTTCTTCTGCAGGCATTTCCTCTAACCTACCGGATATTTCTCTAAGGGCTTCTGCCCACCGAGAAGTAGAATCAGCCATTATTGCCACATCGTAACCCATATCTCTAAAATATTCTGCAATGGTAATCCCTGTATAGATACTGGCTTCTCTAGCAGCAACAGGCATATTGGAGGTATTACCAATTAAAACGGTTCTTCCCATTAAGGGTTTATTTGTTTTTGGGTCAATGAGTTTTGGAAAATCTTCTAGAACTTCTGTCATCTCATTTCCCCGTTCTCCGCAGCCTATATATACAATGATATCAGCATCAGACCATTTTGCCAGTTGATGTTGGGTCATAGTTTTTCCTGTTCCAAATCCTCCAGGTATAGCACAGGTACCTCCTTTAGCAAGGGGAAAGAGCATATCTAATACCCTCTGACCTGTAATAAGTGGTATTTGGATTTCTTTTCTTGATTTTACTGGTCTAGGTTCTCTTACAGGCCATTCATGGTACATTTTTAATTCATGAATATTATTATTGTCTTCTAAGGTCAATAGCACTTCTTCAATATTGTAAAAACCATTTTTTACAATAGATGTTACCAATCCAGATACTCCAGGAGGTACTAATAGTTTATGCTTAATAAGGGATGTTTCTTGGACAACTCCAAAAATATCACCCTGGTTTAGCTGGTCTCCTACACTAACTAACATTTCAACAGACCATAGTCTTTCCTCATCAATGGATATTAAACCAATACCCTCAGGTATATAGTTTTTATTTATCTTATTAATTTCTAAAAGGGGTCGTTGGATACCGTCAAACATGTTACCTAGCATTCCAGGTCCTAATTTTACCGATAGAGGCTTTTCAGTGGATACTATTTCTTCACCTATCCTAAGACCTTCTGTTTCCTCATAGACTTGAATAGTACCATTTTCACCATCTAAAATGATTACCTCTCCTATTAATTTATTATCTCCAACCATAACCATTTCCCTCATTTTAAAGTTGGACATATTTGTACCACTAATTACAGGACCGTTAATCATATTAATTTTGCCTTTTTTCTCCATGTTTTCACCTACATTTCTAGTGCTTCATATAATGCTATTCCAATTTCATTACTAAAGCTTAAAACCCTTCCCTTTAAAGAAAAATCCAGTCTTTCTCGCCCGCTGAAGGGTTCAATAATAAATCCACCTATATAATCATCATCCATATCAAATATTTCTGCACCTTTACATCTATTCATTATTTCCCTTTGAAACTTTTTTCTATCTTTACTTAGTAGATATACCTTTATGTCTTGATTAGTAGTTAAATAATCCTTACAATTATCTAAAAGCATATAAAAATACTCTTTATAAGCTTCAGTTTCTGTAAAGTTTATTAGAGAATTAATAATTTCTTGGGTTAAGTTCTCTAATAACTTTCTTTTTAGGTTTAATATATTTTCCTTTGATGTTAGACTAGCCTCTGAAATAATTTTTTGGGTTTCATTTTTAATCTTTTTATCCATTTTATTTTTTAATTGAACGCTTTTTTCTTCTATTTCCTTTTGCTTATTATTTAATAATTCCAAATGTTTTCTTTCCGTATCTTTTATAAGCTGATAGGAATTAGATAAGTCTTTTTTATAGACATAGTTGGCAAAGGTTTTAATTTTATCTTCTTTTGTTATCACATAAACCACTTCCTATCAAAATCCAATGGATTCTTTAATATAATTAGTTATTTTACCCTTATTATCAGCAAAGCCAAATCTATCAGGTATGATTGTTATTAATGGTAATTTAGAGGAGGTTTTTCTTGCTATAACCTCTTCTTTAATAGCCTGATATATTTTTTCAGTAATAAAGATTATTCCATAGTCTCGGGCCAAGGCTTTTTTGTATTCTTTTTCCACTTCATTTACATTTTTGATGTATATACCTTCAATGCCAGCTAATTTCAATGCTAAGAAAGTATCTACATTGTCACTTATTAAAAAGGACTTCATTATAGGGTACCTAGGATCATAATTGATATTACCAGACCATAAATAGCAATTCCTTCCGCCAGCCCAACGTAGATTAGTGTTTTACCAAGCATGTCCTCATTTTCAGATAGGGCGCCTAATGCAGCAGAACCAACATTTGACACTGCAAAGCCACATCCTAAACAGGCAAGACCTGTGGATAAGGCAGCCGCCATATAAGCCCAACCACTAGCATTATTGCCAGAATTTGCTGCTAGTACCACATCAGGTATCAATAAGAGGACTCCTACTACCATCAGTGGAATAAATATCTTTAGATTAAGTTTTAGAAAGAATTTCATTTTACTATTATTTTTATAGCCTTTCATTAATAGATAAACCCCTGCTGATATAGTTGAAAAAACAATGATAACTGATATCGCCATAATTATATTTAACATTTTATCTCCTCCTAATAGTTTATAATTTTGCCACTTTAAATTCTTTTCCGTCTCCAACATAGTACTTACTGAATAATTCATAGTATTCAAGTCGTAGCCCTTGAATTCCGACTATAAGGCCTTCTAATCCAATTATAAATATATTACCTATAATATACATTAATGTGCTACCAATACCGCTATTTATTAAGTGGGCTAAGGTTTCAAAAGCAATAAATAATCCCACATGGTTTAATGCAAAGGCTCCTACCCTGATAAATGACAGGGTGTTACTAAAAATACTTAGCAGTGTTTCAAAGATGTCAAAGAAACTTTCTACGTAATAATTTGATTTTAATTTTTCACCATTTTTCTTAGAAAGCTTATTAATAATAGGTTCCTTCATAAATATTATAGCTATCATTGTCAATATGATACCACCTAAGATGCTTATGGATATAATTGTTTTTTCTGTAAATAGAGCTAGGACTACTAAAAGCAGACTAAAAAATAGTATTATACCAGCTATGCCATTTCTACTTAAAATAATATCATGGTAATTTCTGGATTTATATTGATTGACAATTCCATATATATATCCGATAGTAATAAGAATCACACCCAAAGCTATAGCCACCACTAATATTGTATTGATATTTTGGAAGGGATTTAACCATAGGGAAGGAATAATGTTTTCAAAGCCAAAAACACTTCCATAGAGTATCCCAAAGAACATAGAACTAATCCCCACTCTGGAAATTACTCCTCCTAATTCCATACCTTTAAAGCGGGAGAGCAAGAAACCTCCAATAAAAAGTACTAACCCCTGACCTAAGTCACCAAACATATAACCAAATAATAGTAAGTAGGAAATACTTAAAAATGGGGTAGGATCCACTTCTTTATATGAAGGCATTCCATACATTTTAATAAATACTTCAAAGGGTTTAAAGAACCAATTATTTTTTAGCTTTGTTGGTGGTTTTAAATGGATATTTCTTTGGGGGTCATTAAACATTATGCTATTATCTTTAAACCTGGACAGCCTATTTTGAATTTCATTTTGTAATCTTGATGGGATCCAACCAGAGAAATAAAAGTAATCCCTACTAAAGGCCATTTTTTGCTTTATTTCCTGTATTCTATGCTGAAGATATAAGGCACTATATGCATAGTTACTATCTGCTCTAAATTTTTCTTTAATCTCATTTATAGCTTTTTTTAAAACTTCCATTTTTTCTTCTAAAACCTTTTTTTCACCTTGGAGTCTAGTTATAATCTCCTTTGGGCTACCTTTATATTCCTTTTTTAGACCATCTATCTTATTAAAATTTAGGGATTTTAATATTCTAGCAGTTTCTTTTTCCAGATCATCTGGCCAAATAATCACATAGACCACATCATTTTCTAAATTTCCTACATGGACAACTATTGCTGTAATTCGACTGTAATTGTTCTTTAATCTTGTTAGATTGTTTTTACTAAAACTTCCTAATGTATAATTAAAGCTATTTAGAGAGTTTATTTTTTCCATATCTAGGTTGGTAGAGGTTAAAAAGTTATAGGCTTTAATACTTTTATTTATATCTCTTATTTTTTCTCGATAGTTATTTAAAATCTTATATTTGCTGTGAATTTCTTGATAGAAGTTATTAATGGTATCCACAATATATTGAGTATTAATATTTTCTTTTAGTAGATCTTTGTTTATAGTATATTCATCATCATAAAGTTCCCTTAATAGATTAAGTTTTTTTAAAAATTCTTCTGAATATTCGATTTTCATTCCAGATTTAGCCTCAGAAGTTCCAATAATTTCTTCTAAGTTTTTATCTGTTACCTGCATACTAAATCTAAAGCTTTCTATTTCTTTATAAGCATCCTCTATTTGAACATTTTCAAATAGAAGCAATTCCTTTATTACTTCGTCCACATCATCATGCTTACCTACAATATTCATTAGTACTAGTTTTTCAATTGCCATTTACTTCACCTCGATTGTTCTAATCAAATATTTTGATACTTCATTGGCTGGCATTTGATATCTTTTACTTTCAATAATTGTAAAAATATCTTTTATTTCAAACTCTATTAGCTCTATAAAGGAGATGGTTTTACCAAAGGATAGAATAGATGATCTGTATAATTTCTGTGTTTGATAATATATATACCTATTAATCCTTCTTTCCATAAATAAATCCATATTATACTCAGGGCTAAATAAAAATTCGTACTGGGAGCCCTTTATAGATTTTTGAGGATTTTTTGGGTCAAAGGTTCTTAAAATCTTCTGAAGCCTATTAATATCGTACTTAAAGCCGTTGTCTAAAGCAAAGTTTAGTATTTCATCCTTTGATAATTCAAAGTATTTAGTAGCTCTATATATCCATTCAAGATTATATAGATCGATTTTATTCCTAAAGATTTCCTCATATTTATTTATTATAGAATAGGGAAATTTGTGTATAGATTCCATTAATTCATGATAATAAAATTTATCTAAGGCCATTTCCAGATAAAAATTAAATTTATCATCTAATTCTTTATAGTATGGTTCAATAAGACGATAATAGATGGTATCCTTTAGACTATTTAAAATCCCTGTTAAAGTATTTTGCTCTAAAAGTCTGGGAAAATCTATGGTTGCATATTTGGAATTTGAGAACAAATATGTATCTATATATTGGGGATTAATTCTACCTCTAATAGCTTTAAATATTAATTTTAGATCTTCTATTTCGTATAAAAGCAGGAATTTTTTAAAAAGGTCCTTATATTTATCATCTACATAGATCATTAGTTTTTCTATCAAGGTTTCCCTATATCTAAAAAGTCTATTTTCTATTATATTTCTATTTACTTCTTTGCCTCGTAAATCCCAAAGGACATCCTGATACACTGTATTGTCAATCAAATAGTCTAATACATCTTCCATGCTACTTAATTGCATAATATTAATATAGTCTTTATCCATAAGTGTTTTAGACTTCATAGCACTTACCTTTGTATTTACCGAACTAAATTGTTTATTTATTAACATTTAATATCACCTAATTAGGTTTAATAATTTCCTTAGATAATTTTTGTTTTAATTGATCTTTTATAGAATTATAGTTTTCTATAATTTGTGAAGCCTGTTTATCTGTTTCCTCTAGCATTTTCCTAGCACTGTTTTTAGCATCTTTAATGGCCAGGGTATATTTTTTCTCTAATTCTATTTTCAATCCCTGTAGTTCTTTATCATCAAGGGCTTTAAGCTTATTTTTTAATTCCATCTCTTTATCAGCAATTTCCTTCTTAGTTTTCGCTTTGATTTCATTTGATTTTCTATCGATTTCTATAACTTTTTTAAAAACAAAGTCTAACTCATTCATAATAATCACTTCCTATTCCTATTTCATGAACCTATACTTATTATATCCTAATAATATATAAGGTCAACTAAATGACGTATAAAAAACACATATTTGAGAACAATGTTCACTTATTCAGCTTATAAGAATAATTTTTTTAATTAATTACTCAATAAGTTTTTGAGCATCATGGAGATTTTTATATAAGCCATTTAAAGACATTAACTCTTCATGACTGCCCTGTTCCTGTATTCCTTCATCTGTAAGTACTATGATTCTATCTGCTCCTTTAATAGTTGCTAATCTATGGGCAATGATTAAGGTAGTTCGGTTTTTTGATAGTTTTTCAAAGGAATCTTGAATAATTTTTTCGTTTTCATTATCCAAACTTGAGGTGGCCTCATCTAAGATTAAAATAGAGGGATTTTTTAAAAATATCCTTGCTATTGAAATCCTTTGTTTTTGTCCTCCTGAGAGCTTTACACCCCTGTCACCAGTGTAGGTTTCATAGCCCTTTGGTAGTTTCATAATAAATTCATGGGCATTTGCTAATTTAGCAGCTCTTATAACATCCTCACGGCTGGCGTTGATATTACCATATTTTATATTTTCAGATATGGTATCGGAAAACAAAAACACATCTTGTTGAACAATTCCTATATTATCCCTTAAATTTCTCAATTTTATATCTTGAATATTAATATTATCTATTAAAATCTCTCCTTCACTTACCTCATAGAATCTAGGTATTAAACTACAAATAGTGGTTTTACCAGCTCCTGAAGGTCCTACAAAGGCTATTGTTTCGCCAGCGCTTATTTCTAGATTTATATTTTTCAATACTTCTTCATTATTATTGTAATTAAAACTTACATTCTTAAAGACAATTTCTCCCTTTAATTTACCTACCTTTTTAGCTTTAGGACTATCTACTATATCAGGATTCTCATCTAATATTTCTGTAAATCTATTGAAACCAGAGGTGGCTTTTTGGAATATTTCAATAAAGTTAGCAATTCTTTTTATAGGCTCAATAAATATAGAGATATATAGATGAAATTGTACTAAAACACCTATAGATATATGACCAAAATAAACAAAGATTCCTCCAAAAAATATCACAGCTAATTTAAGCATATTGGAGAAGAAGTTTATGCCTGTATAAAATTCTCCCATAATCTTGTAAGATTCTTCTTTAGTCATCCTATAGCTTTCATTTCCTAAGTGGAATTTGTTTTCTTCATATCCTTCATTTCCAAAGGATTGGACAACCCTTATACCAGAAATACTATCCTCAATCTGAGCATTTATATCAGCTACCTTTATTCTCATTTCTTTGAAAACTCGGCGCATTTTTTTATTTTTAATAATAGTAAAGTAAAGCATTATCGGGATTATAATAGTTATAATTAACGCTAACTGCCAATTAACAAGAAACATAATTGTGAGGGAACCTAATAAAGTGACACTGGCTATAAATAAGTCCTCTGGGCCATGGTGGGCGAACTCTGCAATATCTAATAGATCATTTACTAATCGGGACATAATATGTCCAGTTTTAGTATTGTCAAAATAACTAAAAGATAATTTCTGTATATGATTAAATAAATCGCTGCGCATATCAGATTCAATTCTTACTCCAAGTACATGGCCCCAATAACTTACTATATAGTCAAATACCGCCCTTAAAATATACAAGGCCAACATAAAAGTGGAAATTTTTATAATTAAATCCAGATTTTTATTTGGTATGGCATTATCTATTATTAAGGCAACTAAGATAGGGAAGATTAAATCCAGAATAGACATTAAAAAGGCACAACCAAAGTCCAAAATAAACAACTTCATATGGGGTTTATAGTATTGAGAAAATCTTTTTATCAAAAAATCACCTTTCGCTTTTTTATTAATTATAAACATTCCTTTATGATACGAGCTGCATTTTCAAAGGATATCTTTTCTATTTCACTTGAATTAAATCCTGATTTAGCAAGGCTATAAATTAATTTGTCCATATCTCCTGAATTATTTATTTCTAATTTTCCGGTAATACCATCAAAATCAGTACCTAAAGATAGGGCTTCAATCCCACTAATGTTTACAATATATTTTATGTGTTTTACCATATATTCCACTCTACTTACTCCATCTATTCCCAAGAAGTCCGGGGCAAAATTGATTCCTATTACTCCGCCCTTTTCACCTAAAAGCCTTAGCATATCATCACTCATGTTTCTAGGTACATTTCTAAGGGCTCTAGCATTAGAATGGGAAGCGATAATGGGTTTTTTGGAATGGTTTATGCAATCATAAAAACCACCATCAGATAAGTGGGAAACATCAATAATTATACCCAACTCATTCATTCTTTCTATTACTTCAAAACCAAAGGGTTTTAGACCTTTTGACATAATATTTTTATCTCTAGAATTAGGATAGCCAATAGAATTTTCATAATTCCAAGTTAGGGTAATTAATCGAAGACCAAGCTTGTAAAATTCGTCTAATCTTTCCAAATTACCTTGTAAAAACCCTCCCTCTTCTACTGTAAGAAAGGCAGAGAGTTTATTTTCCAAGATATTGTTTGTTAAATCATTGTAATTCTTAGCTAGTTTAATATATTTTTCATTGGTTTTAATTTGATGGATAAATACCTTATAAAGCTCTTTAAGATGTTGGTAAATATCTAAATTATTTTTTTTAATCCATTCCTTATCAATAAACAGGGCGAAAAATTGACCTATATAATTTCCTTTTATCAGCTTTTTTATATCTACGGAATAGCTATTTTGATATAAATTTCCCTTTTTTTCATGGTAAATTTTATAAATAGTATCACAATGCAAATCAATTATTTTCATTTTTTTACTCCCTTCATTTTATTATAGTACATATTTAGGTACAATTCATCTATTCTAAATTTAATAGCATTTTCAGGCTAATTGACATATGATTATAATATTATATAATAAAAATGCATTTTATAGAATTATGAGGTGAAGTAATATGTCTAGACCGAGAATACGGAGAAAAGTTTGTTGTTTACCTAAGAACAATAGATTCGGTCCCCTTAACAAGCCTAATAAAAAGGACCATTTTATAGTTATGACTATTGATGAATATGAAGCCATTAGATTAATTGATTTAGAAGGATTTACCCAAGAGGAATGTGCAAAGCAGATGAATGTAGCCCGCACAACTGTTCAGCGCATATATGCTGATGCAAGGGTTAAGCTGGCAGAATCTTTGGTAAAGGGGAAAACCTTAAATATTGAGGGCGGAGACTATAGACTTTGTGATGGGCTTGAAAAAATATGTGGTTGTGGAGGTTGTAGGCGTCATAGATAAATTTATTTTTTAAAACATCTCATAGGCTGATGTTTTTTCTTTTGGAATAAAAAATTAGTTAAGGGGGAAAATAATTAAACACAAAACTTCTATTCACTGAGGGCAGGCAATATATTAAAGAATATTATTATTAGAGATGAAAAAAATAAAATAATAGCCCGTTAATTGTCTAGAAAGGAAGTCAATTATATGTTTGAAAAAGATAAAAGGGATTATTATGATATGCTAAAGGATATGGAGTTTAGTGAAGAATGGTCTATATTAGATGAAGATCTTATGCATATGGGCAGAAATACTAATATAGAAAGAAAGGAACTTTTTAAGATAGGAAAGGGATTAAAAATCTTTCTTAAACATAAACACTAAAATATAGTTGTTTTAATTATAGCCCTTATTACTCAGTAATAAGGGCTATATAAATTTAAAGTAAGCCATATGTTTTTTTAAGATCTAGAATAAACATGATTCCATTTCCGGGGTTTTCAATTTCAAGGGATTTATTTATAGAGGAGGCAATATCTTCCGTCTTTTCTTTTTTGGAAATAATTAGCACAATTTCCTTTTCTGGTTCTATTGTCATGGAGAATAGAGTAGCTCTTTCATGAATACCTGAACCTCTACCACTAATAATAGTTCCTCCTCGGGAACCGGCATATTCAGCAGCTTCAATAACTGCTTCTGCTTTCCCCTTATTCACAATGACAAAAATCCCATCATACATTATAGTTCACCTCCGTACTTATATAATATATCTATATTATTCCTTTTATATAATAGCATAAATACTTTAAACAACCTATAAGCATTTAGAGGACAATTTTACATATAGATGACAATCTGACTAAAAAGGTTATCACTTATATAAAGTGATAACCCTTTTCTAAGATTTATTATTGAAGATAACTTATGAAGATACTTTGCCAGGGTTTTCCTCACTGGATGTTTCTCCATTTTTAAATTTTAAAAAACCATGATGACGTTTTGTATCTGATTCGATTTCCCAGTGAATAACAAATGTAAGAATCACCCTTAGTAATACTATAGAAGCTAAGATTAGCATCTCATCTAAGGTTCTTATTGTTAAAGTTTTTAGAATTTCTGCCCCTAGTTTAAATTCAAGAGCAAGAGCTAAGCCTTTAGCAAATTCAATCTTAATATGATCATTGGAAAAGTCAAAATATTTACGGGCATATTGAAAAAATGATCTTAATGCGGATAAGACAATAATAAATACGCCTATTACTTCCAGGAAGTGGATTATAATAGGTACTATAACATTTAGAATATACTCTAATATCATAAACCTTCTCTCCCCTCAATTATTGGGACTCTCCCTTATTTAGAATATCATATAATACAATAAAGTCAATTTTTTAACATAGTTATTTATTCTAAACTAGGACTATATCAGTTGACAATAAATAGGCTGAATAGTAAACTACTTTTTATAAAGTGGGAAGATTGTTTTATTAAAATATAATAACAGGAGTGTATAAAGATGGAGGCAATAGTAAGTGTAATTGGAAAGGATAAGAAAGGAATTATAGCTAGGGTGTCAACTATTCTATATAAAAGAAATATTAATATAATGGACATTAGTCAAACCATTCTAAAAGAATATTTTACAATGATTATGATTACTGATTTGAGTGAAATGACAGTCTCCTTTTCAGAGTTAGCGGAGGAGTTGGACAATCTCGGGGCAGAGATAGGAGTTTCCATTAGAATTCAACATCAAGATATATTCGATGCAATGCACAATATAGATAAGGAGTAATTTTTATGTTAAATATTAATTCAATAACTGAAACAATAACAATGATACAAAAGGAAAAGTTAGATATTAGAACAATAACCATGGGAATTTCCTTATTAGATTGTCAAGATACAGACGGCAATAAATCAAGGCAAAAGATATATGAGAAGATTAATAAATATGGGGAAAATTTAGTAAAAGTAGGGGAGGAATTAGAACAAGAATTTGGAATACCTATAATTAATAAAAGAATTGCTGTTACTCCTATATCATTAGTAGCTGGCTCTTCAATGGATGAGGACTATATAGAATATGGGAAAGTCCTTGATAGGGCAGCCCAGGAAGTAGGAGTTAATTTTATAGGAGGGTTTTCTGCTTTAGTCCATAAAGGTTATACAAAGGGGGATGAAATACTTATTAAATCAATACCCCATGTACTTAAAGAAACAGAAAGGGTTTGTGCTTCTGTTAATGTAGGAAGTACAAAGGCAGGAATAAATATGAAAGCAGTAAAGGAAATGGGAGAAATCATTAAAAAGACTGCTATTTTAACCCAGAATAGGGATAGTATAGGGTGTGCAAAACTTGTGGTCTTTGCCAATTCAGTTGAAGATAATCCTTTTATGGCGGGAGCATACCATGGTGCGGGAGAACCAGAGGCGGTAATTAATGTAGGTGTAAGCGGACCAGGGGTGGTTAAATCTGCAATAGAAAAGCTAAAGGGCAACAGTATTGATATGGTAGCAGAAACAATAAAAAGAACGGCTTTCAAAATAACAAGGGCTGGGCAATTAATTGGCAATGAAGCCAGCAAACGTTTAGGCATCCCCTTTGGGATATTAGATTTATCATTAGCCCCCACCCCTGATATTGGGGATAGTGTGGCTAGGATATTAGAAGAAATTGGACTGGAATCCTGTGGTGCCCATGGAACTACAGCGGCTTTAGCTCTTCTTAATGATGCTGTTAAAAAGGGTGGTATAATGGCATCTTCCCATGTTGGAGGCCTTAGTGGTGCTTTTATTCCTGTTAGTGAAGATGAGGGAATGATTGAAGCTGTAAAAATTGGCTCCCTTACCTTTGACAAATTAGAGGCAATGACTAGTGTCTGCTCTGTTGGTTTAGATATGATTGCAATTCCTGGAGATACACCAGCAACAACAATTTCAGGAATAATAGCAGATGAAGCTGCAATAGGTGTAATAAATAATAAAACAACTGCTGTGAGAATAATACCTGTAATAGGTAAAGACATAGGAGATAAGGCTATTTTTGGTGGCCTATTAGGTTATGCACCTATTATGGGAGTAAATAAGTTTTCCTGCAAGGATTTTATAAATAGATTAGGAAGAATTCCTGCCCCTGTTCATAGTTTTAAAAATTAAAAATCCTACTATATGGAAATTCTATACAATATTAATTGCAGAGTAAATAGATTAAATGTATAATATGTTTAAAAGGGGAAGTTAAGCGTCCTTTTAAGCGGAGCGAAGTAGAGGTTTTTATAATAAATATAGGATAAACACCATGTAGATGCTACTAATAAGGAGAGAATTTGATTGAATGAAGAATATGTCAATACATTAAAAGATATTATTCTTACATTTCTAAGCTTTTCTGATAAGTGGCTGGAAGATGAAGTAATTGACAGTGAAACATATACAATAATTACTAATTATAAAAGCAGATTTATAGAGGAATTGGAATAAAGCAGGGTTTCCCCTGCTTTATTCTATTCTATATTTATATCATCTCCTAAATCTACATTTGCTTCAGTAGATCTTGGTCGATTTTTTCCACTACTTTCATCTATTTGTTTAGGGAATAGGGGTGGGAAAGTAGTTGTAATAGGTGATGTATCTGGTGTAAGCTTTGGAAAACCTGTAGATAACACACAAAGCTGAACAGGTAATATTATTTTTTTCTCACAAGTAACACTAATAGTAATTAATAAATTTGCTGTTAATTTTCCATTGGAAGGATTAACTCTAATGTCTCTGGCAACATTGTTTGTAGCTAATCTAGGTTCACAGGAAATATTACAAAACTCAGTAAATCTTGGTAAAAATGCACTGTCAAATACAGAAGGTACACAGAGTTCAAAGAAATTAGTTAAAACTAGTGGATATTCTTTTGGTGCAATTTCAATATTTGCAAAAAATGTCTTTCTACATCTTTCTTGACAATTATTTTCTACGATTGCATCTATTTCTAGGACCACATTACCTGTTATAAATAGTGTTTGAGTGCCAAATACTGGTGTTCCCTTATCTTCCTTATCGCACTCAGACGTATCTGTATATATTAGTTTTTCACTGCGAGTTCCATCAGGCCCGACAACTTCCACATCTTTTCCATTTTTTTGTACAAATTGAGCACCAGCAATTTGAGTTTCGCTCTTTATTTTTAAGTTTCTAGAATCTTCAATATCATCTGGATTAAAAAACTTTCTGCATTTCATTTTGACAACTCTCACTACTGAATCTCCATCATCTAGTCTAGGGCTGAAGGGTTGATTTTGTATAGTTTTTAATCCTTGCAAATTAAATAAAGTAGCATCATATACTTTTTGTACATATATTGGTTCAGCAACAACATTTCTTAAGGAACCATCAAAATGACAACCAGTTTCTGCTGTACAGCATTGTTCTGGCCCTGTATCTATAGGGCTTTCTTTACTGGGACCTCCCTTACAAATGTCCATATATTAACCTCCTTTTATTTAGAAGAAAATCATAAGTATTAATAAATATGATATTTCCTCATTTACAAATTATATTCTCATTTATAATATATTCTTTTTTGAATAACTTGTTACAATATATACATTAGATAATAAGTTAGCCATACTAGTTTTTTGGTTAATAATTTATACTTTTTTAAATATCATTATTTCAAAAAAATACTAATAAATATACCATAGTAGCGATATAAAAAACTAGGAGGTGAGATAATGGCATTTTTTAATCAGCCAAGTTTAATAATTCATGAAGAGTCAGGACACCTGTATAACTTTGCTTATAGAAATAATCAAATAACCTATAATCATTTTCAAAAAGAAAGGAGGAAGATAAAGGAAAAGATAATTAATCATAAAGCTACAAAGGACTTTGACGGGGGGATTAATTCCTATGGGGAGATTTATTTAATATGTAGAAATATAGATAATAGAATAATTCTACTATCTAGTCATAGAGATTATACCCACTCAAGGTTAATTGTAGAAGGGGAGAAGAATGCTGAAAATCTATCTGCTTGTGTAGTAGGAGATGATATTCATATTTTTTATTTAACACCTTTAGATAGAGAGCATAAAAAATATAGAATTAATCATTGCTATGATCTTGGTGATGGTTGGATAAACCAAGAATTAGATACTATTAATAAAATAGATTTATTAAATCCCATCCATTCTACGGTAATAGGTGATGAAATATATTTACTATATTATGATGTAATTTTAGGACTAGAACAGATTTTTATAAAAGCATATAATTTAAAATCAAAAGTATGGAGTGATTCCATCCAATTAACAATCGGCGGAAATAGGAAGCTATATTTGGATGGACTAATTAGAGAAAACGGTAAAATCCAACTTGCTTATTGTGAATATATTGAAGGTAATCTAATAGTAAAATACCAAGAATATAAAATTGATGGAAATAACTATAAGAAAATAAAGGAGAAGGATATATCTAATCCAGGGAATTGTCAATTTCCTACATTAATATATCATGGGAAAGTGCTTTGGATCTGTTGGGTTGAATATAATTATGTAGCCAGTAGATATTCTGAAGATAATGGCAATACATGGAGTGATGCATATTTGTGGAATGAATCAAAGACTGAGGATATTGTTAGACATAAATATATAAGTAATATAAATAATAATATTTTGAATTATTCCTTTGGGAATGCCTATAATCTTAGTTTTATCGGTTTTGGTAACCTAAAAAATACAAAAATAATACCTATAAAAAGAAAGGGGTTGGATAATAAGGTGGATATTGATAGAGAACTATCCATTGATAAGGAAGAAAATATTAAATTATGGGATAGATTAAATAAATTAGAAAGGGATATTATTTTATTAAGGAATCAAATTATGATACCATCAGAAAAAGTTAGATTTTTAGAAGAAGAGATTAAATCCCTTACTCAGAACCAAAATACAGAAAAATTTGTAGAAGAAAGGGACTTTTCTAATATAGAAAAACGACTATTGAAGATTGAAAGCTTTTTGCTGCAGAATACTAGGGGATTTAAAAGTTTTAAGATTAATAAATAAATGGGCTAAATAGAGCTAGCTTCTTTACAGGAGCTGGCTCTTGTAATATAGTACATATAAAATAACTTTATTTTTTAAAAGGTGAATATAATGAAAAATATTTATATTTCTGAAGAAATTAAGGAAACTTGTCCCTATATAGCTTTAGGCTGTATTCAATCAGAAATTGTGGTTAAAGATACAGATGAAAAATTATATTCTGAAATTACTGATTATTGTAACACTATGAGAGAAAAAATGGTGGTAGCAGATATTGCAAAACAAAGAAACATTAAAGATACAAGAAAGGCCTATAGAAGCTTAGGCAAGGATCCAACTAGATATCGTTCTTCAGCTGAAGCACTTGCTAGAAGAATAATAAAGGGTCAAGAATTATATAGTATAAATAATATTGTAGAAATTAATAATCTTATATCTTTACAATCATTATATCCAGTATGTGCCTATGATCTATCAAAGATTCAGGGGGATATTACTTTAAAAAGGGCAGAAAAAGGCGCAAAATATAATGCCATTGGTAGGGGACAATTAAATATAGAATATCTTCCTGTATTTTGCGATGAATTGGGATACTTTGGCAGTACCACCTCGGATTCTGAACGAGGAATGATAGATAAATCTACCAAGGATATATTAATGATTATAGTGTCTTTTAATGGAAGGGCTGGTTTGGATAAGCATATAAAAAATATGGCAAGATTATTAAAAGAATTTGCATTAGCCAAAAATATTATTATAAAATTTATATAATGACCTGAAATTATAGTATACTTATAATATCTTATATATAATAGTTAATAAAGGGGCGAGCTATTAATGG
>DUPX01000006.1 GCA_012838085.1 Eubacteriaceae bacterium | reverse complement strand
GTTCTACTTCAACCAATCCATCAATAGCATCTATTAAATTATCTAAGGCTTGGTCTACTTCTTCTTGGGTTGCTTCTTCATCAGCTAATACAGCTTGGGCTACTAATAATGCTGCTTCAAACTCTTCCCAGCCTGATTGATAATCTTCCTCTTTGTAGTTTGCTACTTGGTCAACTAATGCTTGTAATTCTGATTTGTCTACTTCTGGTGCTTCATAAGTGATTGTGACTGTATATTCTCTATTTTCATAAATAAAAGTTATTTCATTATCTCCAGGAACTAAGTCCTCATCCAGATTAAGTTGATAAGGTTCTTCTATTCCTTCAAATTTAATTAGAACTGTCCTTTCATCTACTATCTCATAGGATTCTATGGTTAGTTTTTCAGGTAGTTCTATTTCCGCAAGTATGTCCTCAACTTCTTGGCTTACAACAGATGGACCACCTAATATAATAATTTTACTAACACTATTACTTTCTTTAATATAATCAACTATATAGCTTGGTATTCCTGTTGGGCTAGTTAATAATACTGGGGCATTATACTTTGCACCTAAGTATCCCCCTACAAGAGCATCAGGAAAGTCATAACCGTATGCTATAATAACTGTTTCAGGATTATCAAATCCATATTGTGATACTTCTAAAGAGGTTCTGTATCTATTGCTACCTTCTATTCTGTTTACTGTGTATCCTAAGTCTCTTATTTCTGTTTCAACATTATTATTAATTACCCCAGGGCCTCCAACAATAGTTACCTCTTCAACATTAAAATCTGATAAGGCTTCCTTTACTACTGACTGAAGTCTATCAGACTGAGTTAGAAAAATTGGTGCTCCTTCCTTCGCTGCCAATGCAGCAACAGATAGGGCATCGGGGAAATCATAGCCATTCACTAAAAATACCTTTTTAACGGGTGCTTCCACTGCTTCTTCTGCAACTGCCAATGCTGTTCTTATTCTATTGTTTCCACTTATCCGCTCTACATTTAGTCCTTTCCCAATCAATTCATTCTCAATATCTTCAGATACAGCACCTTCTCCACCTAGGATTATTACATTACTAGCTCCTAGTCTCTGAATTTCATCAATTGTATAACTATGGATCCTGTTTTTTAAGGTTAAAAGAACTGGAGCATCTTTTTTTGCAGCCAATAAACTGCCCGGTAAGGCATCTGCAAAATCTTCTCCAGATGCTAATACTACTGTATCAGCAGTTTTATATGCATTTTTACTTGCCTCTACTGCTGTTCTATATCTATTATCCCCGGCAATTCTTACAATCTCAACTCTTTCCGTATCATCATTTGTCGGTTTTACTGGAACAGCTAGTGCTATACTTGGTAATATCAAAGACATTATCAATAATATTGATACAATCTTACTACAAAACCTTTTCAATTTTTATCCCTCCTAAATTTTTATCAATTACAGACTGGTATTCTTAAACACCTAAGTATTTATGTTTTGCTAATTAGAAATGTCTTTGTCGAAAATGATTTTATGATATATTAAGATGACTACAGTTAATCCATAAAAAATCCCCCTTCATCAGCTTAGTTCCTTAAAGAACAAAATAGATGAGTAAGTCGGTTGCACCACTGACTCCCTAGGTTTTGAAGTGCCCAAATAATAAACCTAGTTCAAAGTCTCTTTGGGGTATTTTTTTTGGAATATATGAGTTTACTATTGTTTTTATCATATAATAAATTTCCAGTATTATCAAGTATTTTTTGTCAACTATTGGTCTTCTTTCCGGATCCAATTGATTTTAGTATTTATGAATTATTATGTAATTTATTATCTCAAATTACCTGTCCTGTTTTTAGTTCACTTGCAAAATAACTTTTTATCTATTCTTGTAAATATAGAGGATGGTGATATTTAATCAGGTATATATTAATTAATTTTTAGAAAGTCTATCAAAAGTAATTACTTATATGACAAAAAAGCTCTAATAATAACAAGAAAATAGAAGATTTTGAATAGAAAAATAAAAAAGGCAAGGAAAATCTCCTCACCTTAATTAATATATTTTATTAGTTGTTTTCCAATAATTTTTAAATAAAGCCACGAATATGCCCATCATTAATCCTAAAACCAAGGAAATAATAATATTTAATTTATACCTCGGCTTTATCACTTTACTCTCCATTAAAGATTCCTCATTTACTGTAACAATGTTTTTTACCGATTGGTATATATCATTATTTAGCTTTTCTTGAGAAGGAATTTCTTTAAATTCTTCTATAGACTTTAGCTCTTTTGAAAAGGCTTCATTATTTTTTTGTACAATTTCTAATGAATTGAGTAAATTAATTCTTTCTATGTCCAAATTGGCTATTTCACTTAAGTAAATTGCATAAGCCGGATGAATTTCTTGGCCTTTGCTATTATTCAAATTAATGACCTTAGGAGTATCCTCTATAAGTGCATTAATCTTATCTTTTATATTCTTATTTTCTTCTATCTTTTTTTCTAATATATTTATTTCATTATGGTTCTTATTATATAGATAATCTATTGCTTTGTATGTTAGGTCAAATTGTAGATATCTTAGATAATTATCTGTATGAACATTGGTTATTAAATTTACATCTTTTTCATTATCACCTTTAACAATTATTGAAAAAGACTGATCCTTACTAATTATATCCGTCTGAATTGTATTAGCAATATCTTTACTACTATATTTGTCTTCTAAGTCACTTTCTGTCATCGCCAATACATTTCCGTCTTTAACTAGAGCCATGTATTCATCTAAAGTATCATAAGGATTTTCAAATATACCAAAAGGAGTCTCTATAGATTTTTCATTAATAGCTACATTTATTAAAGCATTATTTTGATACTGAATTTTTAAGAATGCAAAACTATATATAGCAACCAAAATAACAGCAGCTATAGTAATAATAGCAATTATCTTCTTTTCATTTAATAATATAGTTATTAATTCTTTTAGACTAATTTCATCATCATAATGTTTTAAATCATTTGGGGTTTCATTGCTCATGTTTTTTACTCCTTCATATACTAATTTCTAAAATTATACCATAAAATATCCTGCTTATCTATTTATCCTAAATTACTATAAGTAGGAACTATAGTCTTCATATACTCCCTTAAATCATTTTCATTTTTATATAATACCTTGTTGAGGTTTTCTAATTGCTTATATAAGAATTTTTTATCAGTAAATGTGGGCTGGGCAACAAATATCTTATCGTGTTTTGTAGCAGTTAACCCCTCTTCATCCATTAATAATTCCTCATAAAGTTTTTCTCCTGGTCTAAGTCCAGTGATCTGAATATCTATATCCTCATAGGGTTCAAAACCTGATAAGAGTATAATGTTTTTTGCAAGATCTATAATCTTAACAGGTTCTCCCATATCTAATACGAATATTTCCCCACCTTTTGCCATAGCTCCTGCTTGAATCACTAATTGGACTGCTTCGGGGATAGTCATGAAAAATCTTGTTATTTCCTCATGAGTTACTGTTACTGGGCCTCCATTTTCTATTTGCTTTTTAAACAATGGTATTACGCTACCACTGCTACCTAGCACATTCCCAAATCGCACTGCTGTAAACTCAGTTTTACTTTGTTTATCTATTGATTGAATAATTATTTCTGCTACCCTTTTGGTTGCACCCATTATATTAGTAGGATTTACAGCTTTATCAGTGGAGATTAATACAATCTTCTCTACCTGATGGATATCAAATAGTTCTACCACATTCATAGTGCCAAATACATTGTTTTTTATTGCTTCTTTATAATTTACTTCCATTAATGGAACATGTTTATGAGCTGCAGCATGGAATACCACATTAGGTTTGTATTTTATAAATATTTCATTTAAGGCCTGCTTGTCTCTGATGGACGCTATCAATACATCTATTTTTAAATTTGGATAGTTATTACTAAGTTCTATTTGTAATTCATAGGCATTGTTTTCGTAAATATCTAATATTATTAATCTTTTAGGACTAAAATTGGAAATCTGCCTGCATAGTTCTGACCCTATAGAGCCACCGCCCCCTGTTACCAATACAGTTCTTTCATTTAAATATTTACTTATTTCTTTTAAGTCTACATTTATCTCT
>DUPX01000058.1 GCA_012838085.1 Eubacteriaceae bacterium | reverse complement strand
TGGAGTATTTTAAATTAAACAATTATTTAAAGCAAATTAAAGAAAATATTTTAAAAACTAATAAAGAAATTGAAAAGATTCAAGATGAAATCAAATCATTTGAATTAGAAAGTATTGAATTAAAGAAAAAGGAAGAAGACTTAAGAGAAAAAATAAATAGAACAAATGACAAATTAAACCTAATTAATAGTGAAATAAATATTAACTCATCTAATACCGAGGAAGAGAAGGAAAAATATGTACTTCTTAATGAAAAAATAACTAAATTAGAAATTGAAATCGCTAGAATACATCAAAGAAAATTAGAATTAATTAATCAAAAAAAACTAATTAATGATAGTATTAACGAAAATACAGAACAAATACAATCAAAAAAATCAAAATTAGAGAATCTTTCTCATCAGATTGAGGAGAACAATTATAAAAATAGTATTAAAAATAAAGATATTATAAAACTAAGTGAAAAAAAGAAAGTTAGTCAGGATAAGATAAAGCTACTTATTCAAAATAAAAATGAACTTAATAAAAAAATTGAGCAAGAGCAATATAATTTAAAGGGGTATAATAAACAATTACTTATTTCCAATAAGGCATTAAATAAGACCATTGTACAGTTAAATAAAGTAGAAATGGAAATGGAAAATATTAAAAACTCAATTTATGAGGATTATCAAATTACTTATAATCTGGCCCTTGGTTATAAAAAGGAAATAAAGAATTTAAATGGCACATATACAGAAATAAAAGACTTGAAGAATAGAATCAGGGACCTTGGGGCTGTAAATATAAATGCCATTGAAGAATATAAGAGAATAAAAGAGAGGCATACATTCTTATCAAAACAAAGAGAGGATTTAGAAATTGCAAAGAATAACCTTTACGAAATAATTCGGAATATTACTAGTAGAATGGAAAAACAATTTTTAGAACAATTTAATATTATTGGAAAAGAATTTAATAATGTGTTTAAAGAGTTGTTCCAGGGAGGTTATGCTAAGATATATCTATCTGAACCTGATAATGTACTATCAAGTGGGATAGTTATAGAGGTTCAACCTTCAGGGAAAAAGTTTCAAAACCTGTCTTTACTGTCAGGCGGAGAACGTGCTTTAACAGCTATTGCATTATTGTTTGCAATTTTGAGGGTAAAGCCCACTCCATTTTGTATACTGGATGAAATTGAAGCATCCTTAGATGACCCAAATGCACTTAGATATGCTACTTTTTTAAAGGAGTTCTCTAAATCAACACAATTTGTAACTATAACTCATAGGAAAAGAACTATGGAAATAGCAGATATTCTATATGGAATTACAATGGAAGACCAGGGAGTCTCAAAATTAATATCAGTTAAATTAACAGAGCTAGCCAGTTAGAAGGGAGATCATTATGGAAAACACTTCTTTTTTTAGTCGTTTAAAAAATGGCTTATCTAAAACACGTAAGGGGATTACTGAAAAGGTAGAGCAAATTCTTCATCAATACCAAGGAATTGATGAAGAATTATATGAGGAAATTGAAGAAGTACTTATAACTTCAGATATTGGTGTAGAAACAACTTTAGAAATAGTCGATATAATGAAAGATAGAGCATTTAAGGAAAAAATAACCCAACCCCAAGATTTAAAAAATTTACTAAAGGATATTATATTATCCATATTAGTTGAGGATGATAAACAAGAAAAGAACATTAAAGAACCTTCTATTTATCTTATCATTGGGGTTAATGGTGTAGGTAAAACAACTACTATAGGTAAATTAGCTGCCAAGTTTAAAAATCAAGGGAAAAGTGTTTTACTTGCAGCAGGTGATACATTTAGAGCTGCAGCAGTGGAACAATTAAGTATATGGGCGCAAAAAGTTGGAGTAGAAGTGATTAAACATCAACAAGGCTCAGATCCTGCTGCTGTAATATATGATTCAATACAAGCTGCTAAAGCAAGAAATATAGATATCCTTATATGTGACACTGCAGGAAGACTTCATAATAAAAAAAATTTAATGAATGAATTAGCAAAAATAAATAAAGTAATAGGAAGTGAATATCCAGATGAGAATAGATGTACTCTTCTGGTTTTAGATGCAACAACAGGCCAAAATGCGATAAGTCAAGCTAAACTATTCAGTGATGTAGCTAGAATAGATGGATTGGCATTAACAAAATTAGATGGAACTTCTAAGGGAGGAGTAATCTTAGCAATTAAAAATCAATTAAACATCCCAGTTCATTATGTAGGAGTAGGGGAAGGGATAGATGATTTACAATCTTTTAATGCTGAACATTTTGTAAAAGCACTTTTTGAATAATAAATTTATGGAATCAGATTGACGAGCAAGAACACATATGATATACTCATGTAGTAGAAAAAGAAGTAGAAGATTCCACTTCTCACCTTGTAGCCAAGAGCTAGCAAGGTTAATATAGACTCAGAAGTAATTATTAGGAGTTTATTATGCAGGTGGAAATTATTCTATCTGCTTTTTATTGTGTTTAAAATTATAGGAGGTGTATATCAATTAGCAAAGAATTTCAAGTCAATGAACAAATCAGGGATAGAGAAGTCCGACTGATTGATTCTAAAGGGGGACAATTAGGTATAATGTCATCAAGAGATGCTCAAAAAATTGCAGATGAATACCAATTGGATTTAGTTAAAATATCCCCCAATGCTAAACCACCAGTGTGCAAGATAATGGACTATGGTAAATTTAAATTTGAGCAAGGAAAAAAGGAAAAAGAAATTAAAAAAAATCAAAAAGTTATTAATGTAAAAGAAATTCGCATGTCCGCCAGGGTGGAAGAGCATGACATGAATGTAAAAGCAAAAAACTGTAGAAAATTTCTTTTAAATCAAGATAAGGTAAAAGTATCTGTCCGCTTTAGAGGAAGAGAAATGTCCTATACTGATATAGGGAAGAAAATATTGCTAAGTTTTGCGGATAAAGTATCGGATGTAGGTACAATTGAAAAACAGCCTAAATTAGAAGGTCGTAATATGGTGATGTATCTTATTCCAATTAAAGAATAATTATAAAAAGTTATTGGAGGGAAAAACTATGCCAAAAATGAAAACTCATAGAGGGGCAGCAAAAAGATTTTCTAAAACTAAAAGTGGAAGAATAAAAAGAGCTAAAGCATATAAAAGCCATATATTAACAAAAAAGTCTTCAAAGAGAAAAAGAAACCTTAGGAAGACTGGATATATCTCAAGAAAAGAAGCAGATAACATTGCTCAATTAATTCCGTATAAATAAATAGCAATTGTAAAGAAAGGTAGGTAGAGAAAATGGCAAGGGTAAAAGGAGCATTAAATGCAAAGAAAAAACATAAGAAGATATTAAATCTTGCTAAAGGTTATTATGGAGCAAAAAGCAAGTTATATAGACCTGCAAATGAAGCAGTTATGAGAGCCTTAAGATCAGCATATGTAGGCAGGAAATTACGAAAAAGAGATTTTAGAAAGTTATGGATAACAAGGATAAATGCTGCCGCAAGAATAAACGGTTTATCATATAGCAAATTTATAAATGGATTAAAACTTGCTGGGGTAGATATAAATAGAAAAATGTTAGCAGAAATAGCAGTAAATGATGAAGAATCATTTAAACAATTGGTTAATGTAGCGAAAGAAAAAATTAATGGATAAAATACAATATTGTCACTATCCTTCAAATACTCACTTTCAAAATGAATAGTGGGTATTTTTTCCAGGTAATATTTTTCATCAATAAACTATTTAATATCCTTTGTGGGAGGAAATCTTAATGAAAGCATTAATTGTAGGAGCAGGAAAACTTGGATATAGACTTGCACAGCAAATGTTATTAAGCGATATCCAAGTTACTATAATGGATACTGATTCTAAAGTATTAGAAAGAATAAATAACCAATTGGATGTATTAACAATAAATGCAAATGGTGTTCAGATCAATATTTTAAAAAACTTAAATATTCAAGCATATGATTTAACTATAGCTGTAACAAATAATGATGAAACAAATATTGTAATTAGCTCATTAACAAAAAAACTCGGCTGTAAAAAAACTATTGCAAGAATTAGAAATCCTGAATATACTGAAGCATTGTCATTAATAAAAACAGAAATGGATATTGATCATATTGTAAATCCTGAACTATCTATAGCTAATGAAATTTCTAGATATTTATTAAAGAAATATGATTTCTATTCCAGTGATTTTGTAAAAGGTAAAGTATCCATGATAGATTTTAGCATTAATGATGTTCCAGAATTTATAGGAAAAAAAGTTTTAGAATTGAAAAATTTTCAAAACATATTAATAGCTGCCATATCAAAGAATGGAAATTTAATAATACCCCATGGCAAAAGTATTCTTGAAAAAGATGATATTATCTATTTAATAGGTATTAAAGAAAATATAAAAAAGTTTATTGAAAAACATGATATATATAAAACTCATTCAAAACATAATAGTCCTATAGAAAAGGTGTTTATACTTGGTGGGGGTAAAATAGGCTATTATTTAGCAGAAAGACTTTTAGATGAAAGAATACAAGTGAAAATTGTAGAACAAAATAAAGAAAGATGTACTTATTTATCTGAAAAATTAGATAATGCACTTATAATATGTGGAGACGGTACAGATACTAATCTTTTAGAAGAAGAAGGCATAGAATCTATGGATGCTTTTGTAGGTGTTACTGGTTTTGATGAAGAAAACTTATTAATGTCTCTATTAGCTAAAAAACTGGGAGTTAAAACGGTTATTTCTAAGGTAAGTAGAATAAATTATATTAGTATTATAGAAAAATTAGGTGTAGACATCGCCCTTAATCCAATTGATATTACAATTAGTAATATCTTGAAATTTATAAGGGGAGGAAAGGTTGTCTCTGTTTCTTTATTATTAGGAAATCAGGCAGAAGTATTAGAAATTGTTGCTTCAAAAAATCTTGCTATTATTGGTAAACCAATCGAAAAGATCGGCTTGCCAAAGGGTGTGATAATAGGAGCTATAGGACGAGAAGGAAAGGCTATAATACCTAATGGTCAATCTATTATCTATCCCGATGATAGATTAGTAATATTTTGTCTAAGTTCAGAGGTATATTCCTTAGAACCATTTTTTATAGGAAATAGAGGGGGACTATTAAATGAATTATCCAATTTTTATAAAAGTTTTAGGAATCTTATTAACAATTGAAGGAATTGGAATGATTCTACCACTTTTTATTTCTTTATATTATGATAGTAGCGATTCATTAGCTTTTATTATTTCAATTATATTAAACCTATTTATAGGATTTATTATGTATAAAATTCCTGTTATTAAACATGAAATTAAAATAAAGGAAGCATTTGGAATAGTATCTATTGGATGGGTTTTGATCTCTGTATTTGGTGCCCTTCCATTTGTAATTTCTAAAAGTGTTCCTAGTTTTATAGATGGATTTTTTGAAATGGTATCTGGATTTACTACAACAGGATCTACAATTATTAATAATTTTGCTTCTCTACCTCCAGGCATTCTATTTTGGAGAACCTTCAGCCATTGGATTGGAGGAATGGGAATTCTTGTATTTACAGTTGCAGTATTGCCTGCCTTAGGCATTGGGAGTTATTATATTTTTAGAGCAGAAATACCAGGACCGATTAAAGATAGAATAGTTCCTAGAATTAAAGATACAGCTAAAATTTTATACTTAACATATATAGGAATGACTTTAGTAGAAATAGTATTATTAAAAATTGGAGGAATGGGTTTATATGATGCCATTATACATACTTTTGGTACCATAGGTACAGGGGGATTATCTACAAGGAATGAAAGCATAGCCTCCTTTAACAGTAATTTTATAACTATTGTGATTACAATATTTATGGTCTTATCTGCTATAAATTTCTCAACTTATCACCAACTATTAAAGGGAAACTGGAAAAAGTTTTTTAAAAATGAGGAATTAAGATTTTTTTTATTTATTTTAATAACCAGCACCATTTTTATTACAATTAATTTAGGAGGAAATTTTCTAAATACTTTAAAGAATGCTTTATTCCAAACAAGTTCTATAATGAGTACCACTAATTTTACTATTCAAGATTATACTAAATGGCCGGTTTTTAGTAAGTCTATTCTTATAATGCTAATGTTTCTTGGTGGTTGTGCTGGTTCAATAAGCGGTGGTATTAAAAATATAAGAATACTAGTATTGCTAAAATTAATTAAAAGAGAAATAACAAAAATTTTTCATCCAAGGGCAGTAATTCCAATAAAAATTAATGGTAAATCATTATCATCAGATGAGATCACTAGCATAATGAGTTTTTTTGTTTTATATATTGTTATAATTTCCCTTGGAACTATTGTTATATCTATAGAAGGTTTTGATTTAATAACATCATCTTCTGCAATTATCGCTTCTCTAGGCAATATTGGGCCTGGGTTTGGCCTTGTAGGACCTACTCAAAACTATGGCCAGTTTAGTAATTTTAGTAAAATTTTTTTATCTTTTTTAATGCTATTGGGAAGATTAGAATTATTCTCAGTTTTAATGTTATTCAACCCTAAATTTTGGACTGATTCTATTTAACCATAAATAGTAATATATCTAAAAGAACTTAAGAAAGTATTTTATAATATTAGAGGTGTTCTATGGTAATTAAAATTACAAGTAATAAAAATTCCCAGTACAAGGAATGGAGAAAATTACATCTTAGGAAATATAGAAATAATAGTAAGCTATTTATTATAGAAGGTATAAAGTCTTTAAAGGAAGCAATAGCTTGGAAAAATGATTTTCATGCTATTGTATATAGTAACAAAATACATACCGTTAATGGTGGCAAAGAGATATTTAAATATATTTCTCAAATTGATGTTCCACTTTATGAATTAGACAATGAACTTTTATCAAAATTAAGTGATCTCGAAAATTCCCAGGGGATTATAGGTATTCTAAAACAGCCAAGTTACAAGATAAATAATTTAATTAATAATAAAAAAGTATCTATTATAATTTTAGAAGGAATTCAAGACCCTGGTAATCTTGGTACTATTATTCGTACAGCAGATGCAGCTGGCATTGATGGAGTTATATTAGGAAAAGGTTGTGTTGATATTTATAATTCAAAAGTAATCAGATCTACTATGGGTTCAATTTTTCATTTGCCCATTATTCAAGAATTAAATTTAGAAGATATATTAGTAAAACTTAAAGAAAGGGGATTTCAAATAATAGGAACTGACTTAAATTCCCACTGCTTTTATAATGAATTAACCTATTCAAAAAAGAAAGGATTAATTATTGGTAATGAATCCAATGGAATATCAAAAAATATATTAAGACTTTGTAGTGATGTTGTTAAAATACCTATTAAAGGTCATGCCCAATCATTGAATGCAGCAGTTGCAGCTGGAATATTAATCTATAAGATGGAAGGTATTTAGTAATTATAGTTGTAAATACTTGTTAGTGTATGATATAATTTTTCAAAACAATATATTTAAAAACTATGATTAGGAAAAGTAAACTAATGTATTCTAAAAGAGAAGAAATGTCTTGGCTGAAAACATTTCATAGAAGAAATTAGTTGAAGTTCACCTAGGAGTTATAGATTTGAAAGGTATTATTTGCTTAGTATAATCTATCGGGTATACCGTTATATAATCAAGTGGTTTATTATTTTAAATGATTTTAAACTAATAGGGTGGTACCGCGAAAAGACTTCGTCCCTTTGGGAGGATTTTTTTATTTTTTGTAATTAGAATTAAAATGGAAGGGTGTATTAATTGAAAAAACAATTAGAGAAAATTAAAAGTATTGCTGACAAAGAACTAACCCAAGTCAAAAGTATAAATGAATTAGAAGAGCTGAGAATAAAATTTCTAGGGAAAAAAGGTCAATTAACAAAAGTCTTAAGAGGTATGGGACAATTAACAATAGAAGAACGACCTGTTATTGGTAAATTAGCAAATAAGGTAAGAAGTGAAATTGAAAAAAATATTCAGGAACAAAAAGAAAAACTAGAAACACAAATTAAAAACCTTAGATTATCCAAAGAAGAGATAGACATTACATTACCTGGCAAGAAAATTAGTATAGGTAATAAACACCCCCTTACTTTAGTTTTAGATGAAATTAAAGAAATATTTTTAGGTTTAGGATTTTCTACTATAGAAGGACCAGAAGTTGAATTATCATACTATAATTTTGATGCATTAAATGTACCACAAAATCATCCTTCGAAAGATTTACAAGATACATTTTATTTCAATGATGAATTATTGCTTCGTACACAAACTTCTCCAATGCAAATACGAGCTATGGAAAAACATAAACCCCCAATTAGATTTATAGTACCTGGAAAAGTATATAGAGTAGATGAAATAGATGCTACCCATTCCCCTGTTTTCCATCAAATAGAAGGATTATTGGTAGATAAAGATATTGCAATGAGTGATTTAAAAGGGACACTTGAAATTTTTGCAAAAAGATTATTCGGTGAAAATACAAAGACCAGATTTAGACCTCATCAATTCTATTTTACTGAGCCCAGTGCAGAAATGGATGTTTCTTGTTTTGTATGTAATGGTAAAGGATGCAGGGTCTGTCAAGATGAAGGTTGGATTGAGATATTAGGATGTGGAATGGTTCACCCTAATGTCCTAGAAATATGCCATATAGATTCAAAAGTTTATAGCGGGTTTGCTTTTGGCATGGGATTAGATAGAATTACAATGATTAAATATGATATAGATGATTTAAGATTAATGTTTGAAAATGACATAAGGTTTTTAAAACAATTTTAATAGGGAGGTAAACAAATGTTAGCACCTTATAGTTGGTTAAAGGATTATGTTGAAATAGATATCAAACCTAAGGAATTAGCAGATAAAATGACTATGTCAGGTACAAAAGTAGAAAAGATTGAGTATCTGGGAAAAGAAATTAATAAAGTTGTAGTAGGGAAAATATTAGAAATTAATAAACATCCAAATGCAGATAGACTTTTAGTTACAAAGGTAGATATTGGTAAAGAAGTTATTCAGATTGTAACTGGAGCGAAAAATATTAATGAAGGAGATTATATTCCGGTTGCATTAGTAGGATCAACCTTACCAGGAGGGCTTGAAATAAAAAAAAGCAAGCTAAGGGGAGTAGAGTCCTATGGTATGATGTGTTCTGCAGAAGAATTAAAACTGGATATAAATAACTTACCTAAAGAACAAATTGAAGGTATTTATATATTTCCAGAAAGGCTTCCAATAGGAAAAGATGTTAAAGAAGTATTTGGATTAAATGAAGCAATTTTCGAATTTGAACTTACAAATAATAGACCAGATTGTATGTCAATAGTTGGATTAGCTCGTGAAGTAGCTGGAACCTTAAACAAGCCTTTAAATATGCCTAATATAGATATAAAAGTAAAAAAGGGTAGTATTGAAAAATATACTAGTGTTAAAATTTTGGATAATGATCATTGTTTTCGTTTTACAGCAGCAATTATTAAGGATGTTAAAATAGGTGAATCTCCAAAATGGATGCAAGAAAGACTTGCTAAAGTAGGAGTTCGTGCAATAAACAATATAGTTGATGTAACAAACTATGTAATGATGGAATTGGGTCAACCTCTACATGCCTATGATTATAATAAATTAATCGAAAATAGAATTGTTGTAAGAAAGGCCCTTCCAGGTGAAGAGTTAACTACATTAGATGGAATTAAGAGAAGCTTAGATCCATCTATGTTGGTTATCGCTGACGCAAAAAAGCCTCTAGGTATTGCAGGGATTATGGGTGGAGCCAATTCTGAAGTAGACGAAAATACATGCACTATTTTATTGGAAGCAGCAAATTTTGAAAAGGATAATTTAAGACAAACAGCTAAAAAAATAGGCTTAAGAACAGAAGCTTCTACAAGATATGAAAAGGGCATAGATCCTAATCTGACAATGTTAGCAATCACTAGGGCATGTAAATTGTTAGAAGAAATAAATGCTGGTACTATTGTAGACGGCTTTATGGATGTCTATCCTAACCCTTTAAATGCCCACTATGTTAATGTAGATCCAGAGTGGGTTAATAAATTTATTGGAATTAATATTTCTAGTAAAGAAATGGCAAATTATTTAGAGTCTTTAGGTATGGAAGTTGCAATTAATAATGTTTTAAAGATTAAAGTTCCTACATTTAGACAGGATTTAAAAATACCTGAGGACATAGTAGAGGAGGTAGCTAGATTGTACGGTTATGATAAAATCCCATCTACCTTAATGTCTGGCGTTACTGTGCTAGGTACTAAAACTTATAAACAAAAATTAGAAGAAAGGGTTAAAAACTTATTAGTCAGCCAAGGTGGATATGAAATATGTACCTACTCCTTTGTATCTCCCCAATCATTAGATAAACTTAATATCCCTGAAGATAGTAAAAAAAGAGAGGTGCTAAGGCTTATAAATCCATTAGGGGAAGAGAATAGTATCATGCGGACAACAATGATAAGTAGTATGTTGGAAGTAATTAGTCATAATATAAGTCACAATATAGATGAAGCATTTCTATTTGAAATTGCAAACACATATCATCCTACAAAATCAAACATAGAAAAATTCCCTATTGAAAATAAATACTTATGTTTAGGTTTATATGGAAATGTAGATTTCTTTGATATTAAGGGGATTGTAGAAAACATATTAAATGAACTTGGTATATCTAAATATGAATTCCAAAGATTAAACTCTTTATCTTTTCATCCAGGACGCAGTGCCCAGGTATTATATGAGGGTAAAATATTAGGGGTTCTAGGAGAAATCCATCCTAATGTAGCAGAGAATTATGGAATTAGTAAAAGAATCTATATAGGAGAGTTTAATTTTGATCTATTAAATCAAAACTCAAAATTAGATAAAAAGTATAAAACATTACCCAAATACCCTTCTGTAGTTAGAGATATAGCTATTCAAATAAAAGATAATATTCCTGTTAGAGAAGTAGAAAAGATAATAGAAAATCAAAAATCCCCAATAATAGAATCATACTCCCTATTTGATATTTATAAAGGAGAACAGATTCCAGAAGGATATAAGAGTGTAGCTTATTCTATAGTATATAGAAATAACAATAGAACATTGACTGATAGAGAAGTTGATATAATTCAAAATAAAATAGTACTGGATTTGCAAAGCAAAATAGAGGCTAGTTTAAGAGAATAGTAGTTTTAAATTTTTCCTTATAATATATTATTTATGATATAATAAGAAGGAGTTAAAAGTTATTTAGAGAATGCTTTAATATATAATTGGGCTGTAGGAGGAGCTAAACCCATGGAGGAGAACAAAAAAGTCACTGTTACCATACAGGGGAATAAATATATAGTAAAAGGAAATAATTCAAGAGAGCATATAGAAATGATAGCCAACCAAGTAGATACTATTATGAAAGAATTGAAAAAATCCAATTCTTTAATGAATAATAATATGGTTTCCATTTTATGCTCATTAAATCTTGCAAATCAACTATATATTGCTCAAGAGAAGATAGCTGAACTTGAAGACATTCTTATCGAAGCAGAAAAAATGCCAGAGCTAATAATGGAACTGGAAAAATCACAGAACAAATCAATGTTGCACCTAGAAAAATATAAAGAAGCCCAAAGAAAACTTAATGAGACAAGTATAGAATTAGACAAATATTATGAAATGGTTGAAAGTTATAAAAATAAATTAAAACAAAATAAAATAGAGATTGATGCCGCCAGACAAACAATAGCTGATCTACAAAATCAAATATTTGATAATCAGGTAGAAATAGTTAAAATAAAGAAGGAATTAGATGAATATAGAAATAAAGATACTATATTAAAAAATAATCAATTAAGTTCTTTAATAAATAAAAAAACAAATAAAGCTTAAACTAATAAATAAAAGTCATTTTAAGTATCATTATTTTTAATGATACTTTTATTGTTTAAATCTTAAAATTAATGGGAGAGAAGAAAAATAAATGGATAAAAACCTTATTATTTTAGAATATAACAAAATTATTAAAATATTATCTGAATATACTACATCTTCTATGGGCAAAGAAAAAATATTATCTATAAGACCTATGAGCAATATAGTAAAAATTCAAGAATCATTAAGTGAAACCAGTGAAGCTGTTAGTGTAATATTGGCAAAGGGTAAACTTCCGCTAAATGGTTTGTGTGATATTGGCCCCTTTATTAGGAAGGCAAAAATTGGATCAATATTATCCCCAATAGAACTACTAAAAATTGCCCAAGTTTTAAAAATATGCCAGGATTTAAAAAAGTATATTAAGGAAGAAAGTGAAGTAGATAATCCCTATCAAATTATAAATGATAAAATTAATCAATTAAATCAATTCCCAGGATTAATGAAGGAGATTTTTAATGTAATAGTTAACGAAACTGAAATAGCTGATAACGCTAGCCCTCAATTAAGCAAGATTAGAAAACAAATTAGGCAAAAAAATAGTGCAATTCGTGAAAAGTTAAACAAAATGGTTAATTCCACCTATTATCAAAAATATTTACAGGATACTATAGTAACTATTAGAGAGGGACGTTTTGTTATTCCTGTTAAACAAGAATATAGAAAGAATGTACCAGGACTAGTACATGATCAATCAACAAGCAAGTCAACTCTTTTTATTGAACCCATAGCAATTGTTGATATGAATAATGATTTAAAATCTCTTCTAAATGATGAAAAACAAGAAATAGAAAGAATTCTTTCTGAATTTACAAATATTATAGGAAATAATCATAGCAAAATAAAAAATAATTTAGAAATATTGACTAATTTAGACATTATCTTTGCTAAAGGTTATTATAGTATAGATATAAATGGAATAGAACCCTCTTTGAATAAAAAAGGAATAATAATACTTAAAAAGGCTAGACATCCTCTTATACCAAAAGATAAAGTTGTTCCATCAGATATATATTTAGGAAAAGATTTTAATTCACTATTAATTACTGGCCCAAATACCGGAGGAAAAACTATAACATTAAAAACTATTGGATTACTATGTTTAATGGCTCAATCAGGTCTGCACATATCTGCAGGAGATGGAAGTGAAATAGGGGTTTTCGATAAAATTCTTGCTGATATTGGTGATGAACAAAGTATTGAACAAAGTTTAAGTACCTTTTCATCTCATATGATTAATATAGTGAATATTCTACAAGAAGTTAATGAAAATTCTTTAGTATTATTTGATGAATTAGGAGCTGGAACTGATCCTACAGAAGGAGTTGCTTTAGCAATTTCAATACTTGATTATCTACATAAAAGAAATATAAAAACAGTTGCTACTACTCATTATCGTGAGCTTAAAGAGTATGCCCTATCAACAGACGGAATTGAAAATGCTTCTGTTGAATTTGATGTTGAAACACTCAAGCCAACATATGTTTTACTTGTCGGTATACCTGGGAAATCTAATGCCTTTGAAATTTCTAAAAGATTGGGACTAAGTGAAGAAATAATTAATTCTGCAAAAAACTATATTTCTAAAGAAAGCATTCAATTTGAAGATGTACTTTTAGATATAGAAAACAAAAGAAAACAAATTGAAGTTGATGAAATAAAAGCAAGAAATTATAGGCTGGAAGCAAAAAAAATAAAAGAAGAACTAGAAAGAGAAAAAGCTAAATTAGATAATAAAAAGGATTTAATATTACTTAAATCAAGGAAAGAGGCCCTAAAAATAATTAAAGAAGCGAAAAATCAATCAGATATGATTATTAAAGAATTAAAAGAAATGAAAAACAATGTATTGGTTAATCATAATAAAGATATAGAAGATAAAAGGAAATTATTGAAGGAATATGAAAATACTTTAGAAAATAAACTGTATAAATCTACTATTTCAAATGATTCTTTTATAACACCTAAAATATTAAAGCCTGGTGATAGGGTATATATCACTACTCTTAATCAAAAAGGATACGTATTATCTCCACCCAATGATAAAGAAGAAGTAGAAATTCAGGCTGGTGTAATGAAAATCCTTGTTCATATTAGTAATATAAAATTAGTTCAAGATTCTAATAATAATGAAGATAAATCAAAAAAATATATTAGAAATATTAAAAGAAAGTCACTTAATATCTCTCCAGAAATAGATCTAAGAGGATTAACAGTAGAAGATGCTATTATAAATATTGATAAATATTTAGATGATGCATATATAGCAAACTTAAATTTCCTAACTATTATACATGGAAAGGGAACTGGAATACTAAGGAAAAATATACATGAATTCTTGAAAAATCATAGCTATGTTAAAGAATATAGATTAGGTAGTCTAAATGAAGGTGGAGATGGAGTTACTATTGTTACTATGAAATAATTACTGTCCCTTAACATATTGATTGAATTATAAAAAAATGTTAGTATAGCCATAATACCCTATAGTAGTGTATAGAAATTAAGATAAGCAGAATTTGATGATAAACAATAAAAGAATAAATTATTTAAATTGGATCTTCTTAATAAGGAGGATTTACCATGATAAAAATATTAGAACCCTTAGAGATAAAAGGATTAATAATTAATAATAGAATTATACTTCAATCAATGGCTTTGGGAATGGCAGATGAAAAAGGCTTAGTAACAGAAAATATTAAGGATTATTATTCTAATTTTGCCAAGATGCCCCTTGGTGCTATTATTTTGGAACATCATTATATTAACATTTCTGGTAAAGATAGTATTGGCCAACTGGCTATTGATAGCGATGAGTGTATAAAGGGTTTAAGTGAAATTGCAAACACCATTCATAAAAATGGCATAGCTTGCGGTGTTCAAATTAATCATTCTGGTAGCCTAACAAACTCTTCAATTACTGGGGTAAAAATTATTGGTCCTTCATCTATATTACACCCTAAGGGTACTGAAATACCAAAAGAAATGAGTACAGTGGAAATTAACAATATAAAAAAGGATTTTAGAAAGGCTGCAATGAGGGTTAAGAAAGCAGGCTTTGATTTTGTTGAAATAAATGGATGTCATGGGTACCTTTTAAACCAATTTATATCCCCTTTGACAAATGCAAGATTAGATGAATATGGTGGAATAAGAGCTAATAGAATAAAACTACCGATAGAAATTGTAAAAGAAATAAGGGAAGAGGTAGGAGAAGACTTCTTAATTTTTTATCGTATTGCTGCAGATGACAATATGGAAAATGGTATTACTATAGATGATGCTAAATATCTTGCAGTAAAGTTAGTAGATGCGGGAATAGATGTTCTAAATGTTTCTCAAGGTCTTTCAGGATCAAAGCCAGCAATAAATCAACAAGGTTTTTTTGTCCATTTGGCAGAAGGAATCAAATCTGTTGTTAGCATTCCAGTTATAACTGCTGGAGGAATATCAGATGCTATATTTGCCCATCAGGTTATTAAAGATGGTAAGGCAGATATAGTTGGTGTAGGAAGGGCTATTTTAGAAGATGATAATTGGGTAAGAAAAGCAATTCAGCAACTTAGGAGTTTAAAGGAATAAAGGGTGGAAAATCCACTCTTTTTGTTTTTTGAGAAGGATATAGCTGATTAATATAGAATATGTATATATTCGAATATAATTTACATAAAATATTAAAGGGGGCTTATCAATGACAGTTAATGAATTAACTGCTTCAAAAAAAGAATTAAGCAAATTGCAAAAGCAATTAGGCACAGAAATGGCAAGGGGAAAATATAAAGATATAAACAAAATAAATACCTTAAAAAAGGAAATTAAGCAAAAGAAATTAGAAATTGGGAATATAACTAGAAATATGATTTCTAATTAATATATTAGGATTAGGCCAATTATATAAGCCTTGAGTCAATTAGTACTTAAGGCTTATTGTAAATTGTATTATATATTATTTTAAGTTTGGAGATTAAAATGAAATACTTTTTTGGAATAATTATATTTTTCTTTATTAGTTTTTTCATCTTTTATATATATAAAAGATTTGAAAAAGAGGCTAATCGAGAAATTTTAAGAGAAATAAAAAAACAGGGCTTCGATAATTATAGACAATATATTAAAATAGAGCAAAAAAAAGAATATAAAAAAATAAAGAAATCTAGAAAACGTAAGAAGTGGGAAAGATATCAAAAAAAGTATATCAAATAAATAAACAAATTATTTATTAGGGGGATAATATGAATCATATTTTCATAATTATTTTTGTAACTCTAGGTATAGGTATTCCAATTATGTACACCGTAACCACTTCAAATCCTAAAAGTATTCTTAATAAAATTATAAAAGAGTTGAAGGATAATCCAAGGGATTTATGGTATCAATATTTTACCCTAAAAGGATTGGAAAATTGGAATGAAAGTGGTTTTAATTTAGATGAATTTGAAGATTTTCAAATACTAGAATATAAATAT
>DUPX01000057.1 GCA_012838085.1 Eubacteriaceae bacterium | reverse complement strand
ATACCTCTCTAATTCTAACTAGAATATCTATGGTTATGTCAAAAAGGGTCTGCCTCTCCCTCATTATGGACAGGTCATAGTCTGGATCTACATCAAAAGTTTCCAAAACTTGACTTAACATCTCCCGGTGCTGGCCAGTCACACAGACTAGGGTTTCTAGATTCTTCCTTGATTTTAATTCCTTTACTAAAGGGCACATCTTAATTGCTTCAGGCCTTGTACCAAATACAACCATTATCTTTTTATTCATTATATTCTCCTTGATATTTTCTAAGGATAATAATAATCCCAATAATGGTAGTATAACCAAAAATCCCAGGGCTAAATTCAATCCACTGGGATTTGTATAGTCTTTTTATACCTTTAGATTATCTTTTTTTCTTTTACTTGCGAAGGAATCTAATACCTTAAATTCCAACCATTGTTTACAGTATCACACCATCTAATTAATTATCATCTTTACCTAAGCAACATCTCTTATATTTCTTACCAGAACCACATGGGCAGGGATCATTTCTACCAATTTTCCTATTAATTTCAAATCTTTTATTTGGCAATGGCTTTAATTTATGTTTTTCATATCTTTCAAATATTTCGTTAGGAGTATGTCCATTATTCTCCCAAATCCTTGTGTTGTTAGCTAGGTTCATTACAAGCTGTAGAACATCATTAACCTGTTTTTCATCATTAAATGAAATCTCTCTATGATTAAATATATTAAATATTTCACTTGGTTTAGCCCCAATTTGGCAATAACCTTGTATATCATCAACTATCATTCTGGCCTGCCATTCATCTCCATCTAATAAGTTTTTATTTATATACTTAAATAAATCATTATACTCCTTATTGATTTCAAAATAATTATCATCCTTATATTTAAGCAGTTCTTTTTGATTAGGGATATAAAATGGTTTATCCGCTTTTGCACTTAACAAATTATCAAAATCATCAAACTCTAAAATAGTATCATGAATAAAATAATCATCCATAAACTCAACATAATTCTCCTTAAGTTCTTCGAAATCAATACTTTGCTTTAATCTTTCAATATTAATCTTCTCTTCATTTTGCATATTAAAAATCTCTACAACTTTGTCTTTATCAACTAATCCATATAGATGGGTCAGTGCGATTATGTAATCATTTATTCTATTCATTTAATTACCTCCAATAAATAATCTATTAGAACTCTTCTCATTCAATCCTAAAAATCTAGGACTTATATTTAAGTATACCCACTTATACCATATCTTTCAAATTATTTAAATGTTTCATGTATCATTTAAAAACTTAACAAATCTTTGCTCCTTAGGTTATGTATGTCCCAAATTATGGCTGGCGTGGAATCCAGCCTTTACAACGGGCGACCAAAGGTCAGCCCCTACAGAGATAATGTCATCCCAACAATAGTGGAATAGGAAAAAATCCCAGGGCTTAATTTAAGCCACTGGGATTTGTATCATTCACATGGAGTTTACTTTATTAATCATATATATTAGCTATTTCATCTTCCTTAGACTTTCTAGACTTTACAATTGCATATACAATAAATGCTATAAGTGTAACTATCCATAATCCAAAGCCTAGATAAATCCATTTATATATTGAATTATCTGGTTCTCTGTCGAAGGATACAAATGCTGATTTTACTTCATTTAATTCACTTAAATGGACTAGTTCAACTTCCCCCTCACTGGTAAGGCCATGGGTTATGATAGAGGTCTCGTCATATCTCCAGCCACTAACTTTATTATTAAACTTGAGTGTAGGGTCTAGGTCTGTAAGAAGCTGACTAATTTGGATTTCGTATTCTTCATATATATTCTCATTTAATTGTCTTCCATCATCTTCTGACAATATTTCATTTACCAATATGGATACTTCATTATTAGGGCTTGTAAGTAAAAACACTTCCCTTACAGGCTCATTCTCTCCATCCAGTAAATATGTGTAGGCATTATTTTCTCCATCAGTTACTATAGCAAAGTTCTGATTATTGTAAGTATAATAGAAGCCAAGGGATGGATCATCCTTATTTATAAAGACTTTTTCAAATCCTAGAGAAGCCATACTCTTATCCAAGTATGGATCTACAATTAGTCTCAATTGTTTAGTATCTCTTTCCATTACAAATTTAGATTCTTCTGGTTTACTAAGTACTAGTGTAAATTCCTGTTCTAATTTATCTTGTACTGCTTTGATAACAAGCTCTACACTATCTTGGCCTTCTTCTATAGATACAATTTCATCAAAAATAAGCTCTACATCTTCTTGACTTGGTCTTATCTCTAATTTTATCTCATTTACATTTCTTGGTAATACAGCACTATATTCAAACTTCTCTGACTCTGGTTCAATTGTATTAAGCTTTTCTCCATTTAAACGTTCTGAATTAGAAACAATACCTATTTCCCTAATTAGAGGAGTTTTCATGCGTTCTGCTAATTCTTCCCTTTCTATCTCTTCAGCTGTTTTTTCCGGAGCCTTTTGCTCTTGTTTTTCTTTTTCCGTATTATCAATCACAGGTGCACTAGGTTTTGGTTTTGCTGGTGCCGGTTTTGGTGCTGGTTTATTAACCACCTTTACCTCAATAGTTTTTGCTGGTACAGAAATTATATTTGCACCCGAATCAGAAATATCTAAAGTTAAAGTTATCTTTTGAGTTCCCACACTGTTAGGTGTAAATACAGCATTTGTACTGAAGGAAGTAACATAATCACCTGACAGTGGATTTCCAACAGTTCCGTTTTGGCCTGTGCTTAATTTATAAAAGCCTGCCCCTGGTTTTGACCAGGATACTGAAATAGGAACACTAGCCCTTTCGTTCACATAAACAGTAGTAGCTGCAAAGGTATCATTAGGCCATATATTAAGAGTAAAAGCTGTTAAAACCAAGATTAATAATAGTTGTTTTAGTAATTTTTTCATTTTTGTCCCTTCCTTTAATTAATTCCTTATTTAGAATAAATTCATGATTTGTTTATTTATAACATTAGAATATATTTATTAATCTATATTGTAATCATTGAATGAGTTTTCTGCCTAATATATGATTAGCCAATGCAACAAAGTCAGCAGAGTTTATAGTGTCATCCCCATTAATATCTGCTGCTACAAAAGATGCCCCAGATAATTTTCTATTACCTAAGATATGATTAGCTATTTGCACATAATCAGCAGAGTTTATAGTACCATCACCATTAACATCGCCTTTTCTGTATTTAAGCTCTCCTGGACTACTCTCAACATTCATATCTAAATAATCCATGCTTACATATCCCTCTCGCCCATTGTATCTTGTCCTAGCCCATCCTATATTTGTTAATTCTACATCAAGTACCGTACCCTTCGGTATAGTTAATATAACTCCTGATGCTGTACTATAGGACAGTCTTAGATTGAGATTAGCAGTAGTTTTGGCTTTAACTGGCTTTTCATATTTCATTTCAAATTTTCCTTGAGAATCTATATCAATAATCTTAGAGTTTGGATCTTCTATATAGGCAAAATCAGAATTAATATTTAAAAATCCATCAGAATTTGTCATCCATGGTATTGTTTTTATTTTGTTATCCTTTCTTTCAAGATTAATAATCACCTGATTTCTTAATCCTGCTTTAGTCCTATACCATTGGATATTATCAGAGAGCCTTTTAACAGAGTATCTTTCTCCATCTTCTAATAAAGAAAGTTTATATGCATTATAATCTTTATAACCATTAAGTTTATCCATAGTATAGTAAAGACTAGCTACCTTAATCCCATAGTATGGATCTGAAGCATATCTGACTGTAATACCAGCCGATTTGTTTCCGAAGGAGGGACCACTATGTCTCCAATCACTAATTTTCATATATCCTGCAATTTGAGAATTCATATGAATAGCAATTCCTTCACCAATATTAGGGTATGTATAGGCCTGATCTGGATCAGAGTCTACTGCTCCCCATCCAAATACATTATTCCGATTTATAGCATAAGTACTTGTACCATATGCCGATTCTAGATTAGCCTGTTGGAAAATAAGTACTGGATTCATACCATATTTTAAACCTTGCTCTATAAAATGATGGGTTTCTCCTAACATTACAGAATCGTTTTTACCATAATATTTTAACAAATTTTCAAAAGCCTCAGCTTTATGATTTGTTCCTGACCTTAGGGGTAACCATTGAAAATAGGAATAGTAATTTTGATTCCCTGCTCTTTGTGTTAAATCTCTATCTGTATAAAACCTAATCCCATCTGGCGAATAGTAGGTTTTCCCTACCTCTAAAAAATCTGGAGCTATACCATAGGTTAAGTTAACCCTAGCTAAGCCAGGATAAGGTCGAATAAGATGGACACTTATCTCATTAACACTACCACTTTTAGTAACTCTATATTCCTCTTGATGGGGTACCACTGAATAGACCTTATTAATAGATGGATCAATTACTGCTTTCCCCCCTAGGCTTATACTTATACCATTTTCAATATAAATCATGGGTATAATATCTGTCTTAGCTACATCTACATAGCCCCTTCCTCCTTGGACCTCTATATCTGCAACTATTCGACCACCTTCTTCAAAATAGTCATAAACATACATCATATAGTGGGCTGGTATATAAGTAATATCTGAAGATAGCCGTTTGTCAGAATAAATTAACAATATGTCATCAGCTTCATGCTTTCCTTCTCTATAGGGAAAAGATTGGGCTTGTCCCCTTGTAGCAGCCACAATCTTTAATGGTGAAGGACTATTGCTTGAAGTAATTATTCCATTAGGGTATTTTTTCATCTCAGCCTTCGCATTTTCAAAATTACTGGTGCTAAGTAGACTCTTACCAAATACAACATCTTTGCCTTCTATCTTCAAATTATATACATTATATGTAATCCCACTTGCATCAATTTCCAATGGTAAGATCATTACAACAAATACTATTAATGATGACAATATTATAAACTTAATAAATTGTTTCTTGAAATCCATTTAAAACAACACCCCTTTAAATAACAATATCACATACCAGTAATTATAACATAAATTATCAACAAAAACCTTAATATTGACAATTTCATACATAAGAATTTTCTACCATTTACTCCCAATAATATAAAAAGGAATAAAGGAAATCATCTATTATTCCTCTACCCCTAATTTATATCGGTTAAAACTTTATTTATTTAACGGTATTAATCATTAGCTTTAGAGTTGTCAATCTACTTTAAACTATATCTTGTTGCTGCACCACTACCTAGCTTCCTTATGATACTTTTAGATATGAGACTGTTTAAAATCCTAAGAGTTTTTGCCTTATTAAGTCCGGTTTTCACATCTATCTCTCTTCTTGAAATCTCTACTTCATTCTTAATTAAGTCATAAACAAGGAGTTCATCTTCCGGTAAATCAAATTTGTCTAATTCAGTAATGGGAAGTATAATCATTATTCTATTATCAGTCACTTCAAAGATAGGCTTAGATAAACTATAAAAATACTCTTTATTGATTCTTGCTATTCCAGTTCCAAACTCCTCAATAATATCTAATCGATTAAAAACTCCTGCAATTATTGGGTTTCTCAAAAGAGAAATATTGCTATAACCAATCATTTTATGCAACGATAAGACTATCGTTGCATTTATCGTTCCATTTTTGGATGTTTTTACCCCTGTCGTTGCACTTCAATCTGCAACGATAGGGGTAAAATTATACTACAGAAAACATTAGTCACAAAACACATGTTTTGTAACTAATATTATTAATTAAAGTATAGTGGTAAGCAAAAAGGAATATAGGTTGAATCCTATATTCCCCTTTTTATCATCTGGATCTTTGTTTACCTGTCTTGATTTGTCTTAGGTAAGCCATTAATTATAACACGAGATTGTCCTGACTTATTAGATCTAGACCTTCGCAGATAGAATACCTCAAGGCATTAACCTGTTCTTCTAATGTTGAAGTGCCGTTGAAGATCTCCTTTATCGACTTACGCAGTACAATCAGCCGCCATGGACTTTTTTCTATCCCTGGTAAGTATTCAAAAGTTCCACTATTTTGAACTAATCGGCGGTTTAGTTCAACGAAATTGGGGGAATTCATAAACCTGCTTCTTTTTTCCATAAGCTCAGGGTTTTTCTTATCATACAAATATTCTAAAAGGATTACAAAATCTGGTCCCTTGGATAGGTCAGCTGGCTGCAATCCATGATCCTTCCCATCCATTATAAAGCCCGCAAAAATACCTGGCTTCCATGAACTAAAAAAGTCAATCCCTTTCCGTCCCCATCGTTTCCTATTATACACTGGAGAGTAAGTATTATTTTGAAAGGTATTAAGATAGGAACTGGATAGGCTACACTAAGTAGGACAGGTTTTCTCCGAACATGATATAATAATATT
>DUPX01000056.1 GCA_012838085.1 Eubacteriaceae bacterium | reverse complement strand
GTGAGTGCTAATAATAAACATAAAGGAGTTGTTAACATGGCAGGATTAGTTCCTTTCAATCACAGAAACAATAAAATGGTAAACAGCGGTTTTAATTTTTACAACATGCTTGACGACTTTTTTGGAGATAATTGGTTGGAAAGTCGTAGTTTGTTTAGGGACAGCTTTAAAGTAGACATTAAAGAAGAAGATAAAGAATATATTATTGAGGCAGAATTACCAGGGGTTAATAAAGAACAAATTAATCTAGATGTTGATCAGGAAAATCTCTGTATTTCCGTTAATCACCTGGAGGAAAGAAAAGAAGAAAGAGAAAATTACATTCATAAAGAAAGACGGACCTCCTCAATGGCTCGCAGAATTCGTTTGGTAGATTCTGACTTAGATAATATAAAGGCAAAATTAGAAAATGGATTATTGTTAATAAAGGTTCCAAAAAAGAAAATAAGTACCATCAAAAGAATAGAAATTGAATAATTTTAAAACACCCTTTCTAAATTTTTAGAAAGGGTGTTTTAATTTTAATTATATTTTATTCATCCAGCATTGCCTTTACAAACCATATATTTTTACTATATTCACCAACATAATCTTCAAACATTGCAACTACTTCAAAATCTCCATCCTCATCTGCTAAGTTTCTAATATTGGTAGCAAGGTTTCTCATTTCAGTTAAATATTCTAATACCAAATCAAGGGATTCTCTACAGGAGAACTTTTCCTTATCTAATTCTTTAATGGTGGCATTGGCAACATAGTCAGTCATCTTAACTAAGGGATTCTCCCCTTTCATCTTCAAAAGCTCTGCTACTGCATCATATTGTTCAAAAAAATCATCATATAGGCTTTCAGTAAATTCATGTACTCTAAAAAATTGTTTTCCCACTACATTCCAGTGAATATTATGCAGGTTTACATTTAGTACAGCTAAATTTGATAGATAAACATTTAAATTTTTATAGTCCTTCATATAATCTCTCCTATTCTTTCTACATATTTTTCTTTACTTTATATATACCCAATTTTTCTATATATAAACCTAATAATTATTATCCATTAGTATTGCATAGGGGATAGAATCTACTATATCCCCAGCTATCATTCCATGCTCTCCTAGTTTATCCCTGGCAATATCCCCTGCCAAACCATGAAGGTACACTCCTAATGTGGTTGCCAGATAGGGCCTTATCCCCTGACCCAGTAGACTTGTTATTATCCCTGTTAAAACATCTCCACTCCCTGCTGTGGCCATTCCTGGATTACCAGTATTATTGACATAAATTTCTTCTTCCGGTGATGCTACAATGGTTTTATTCCCCTTTAATACAGTTATTATATTATACTTTGTTGATATATATTGGGCATAATACTGGCCGTTTTTTGCTATTTTTTCAACTTCTAAATTTAATAGCCTCGCTATCTCACCTAAATGGGGAGTGATTATTATAGGAGCTTTAGCTTGATTTAGTATATCTATATTTTTTGATAGGCAATTAATCCCATCAGCATCTATAACCATGGGTGATTTACTGGATGAAACTATTTTATTGACCAGCTTAACCCTTTCATCATCTACACCCATCCCCGGTCCTAGGGCTATAGCATCCATATTAGATATTATTTCTAGCACCTGATTTATACTTTGAGATGAAAAATAACCTCTACCATCGTCAGCTATAGATTTTACTATTGCCTCTGTTAATTTAATAGACATAACCATTTCTATAGTCTCTGGTACAATAGCATACACTAAGCCGGAGCCAGTCCTTAAAGCACTTTGGCAGGCAAGATAAGATGCTCCTGTCATTCCTTTGCTACCTGCAATAATACCTACCCTACCATAGCTGCCTTTATGACTATTTAATTTTCTTTTTCCTAAATGTCCTTTCATGATATTCTCCTTAAGGCCTTACTTATAATATTCCTAAGTTTTTTGTTCTAAATCCTCTATTTTATATAAATAATCTATGAAATCATTCCCAAAGACAAAATCTTCTAGAAGACTTGTCATAAACAAAAGAATACTTCTATCCATAAAATAGAATTTTAACTAGTCCTAGCATTTGTAGGCCCCTTTAATCTTTATAAAATTCTATTTCTTCTTCCTTTAATCGCTCTTTCCAAATCATTCCTAAGATTTCCAAGTCTTCACTATAATCTGTTTTAGTGTCATCCTTATCATAGGAAAGTTCTTCCAATATATTAATTTCAAAGGAGTTTTCTCCATTTTCCTTCCACTCATTTTGTAAATCCTTATTAGGATAACTCCCATGATTTAATTGAAACTTAGCTCTATTAATGCTAGCCTTTATGTTTTGACTACATAATATTAAATGCTTTAAACTAATTTTTGATTTTATAGCTATTATACCTATATCTGGTTTTAAATTTTTATATTCTTCCTTAAGTTCCTTTTTTCTTTCCAATACTATCTCCATCCTTAGTTTTTTATTTGACTTTATATCTCTATATTAATTTTATAAATATTTTAAAATTCCCTTTTAATAATATTAAGCAAGTTTTCTTTATTATTTAATTCTGGATAGTCCATTACCAGTTCTAAAAGATATTCTAATATTTCACCAATTATCTTACCCTGGCTAAAGCCTAAAGTTATAATATCATGACCATTAATAGCTAATTGATTTTTTTTATATGGTTCTTCACTGTCTAGAATCTTTTTAATTGCCTTTTCCCTTTCAATTAAAAAATCAATATTTCTATCCCCTGCTGAACATATTTTATCTGATTTTTGCAACTCTATTAGTTTAAATATATTATCCTTTCCTACCCTATTAATAAGTCTTTTTAAACCTTTCTCAGTATAGTTGCCATAAGCAGTCATATGTTCACCTACTAAAATAGATACATCATTAATAAGCTTATTGGAACATTTTAATCTAGTTAAAGCAATTTTACTTATCTCTACACTTATTTTATCATGACCGTAAAAATGACCTATACCTTCCTCATCTAAGGTAAAAGCTTTAGGCTTTCCTATATCATGTAATAAGGCTGCCAATCTAATTTCCAGTATAGGTGGAGAGTTCTCCATCACACAAAGGCTATGGTAAAAAACATCTTTATCATGGTGGGGATTGTACTGATTGAAATTTATTGTATCCACCAGTTCTGGAATTATTATTTCTATTAAATTTAGATTTTTTAACAGCTCCATACCATAGGAAGACCTTTGGGATAAGATTATTTTAAAAAACTCCTCTCGGATTCTTTCCACACTTATTTTTTTTAAAAAGGGACCCATAGACTTGCAACTATAATATGTATTTTCATCAATGGTAAAACCTAATTGGCTGGCTAATCTAACACCCCTTAAAATTCTTAAATGGTCCTCCTTAAATCTCTCCTTTGGCTCCCCCACGGTTTTTATGACTTTATTTTTTAAATCCTTTCTGCCGTTAAAGGGATCAATTATACCAAAGCTTTTATTATAGGCTAAGGCATTTATTGTAAAGTCCCTCCGTTTTAAATCCTCAAATAATTCATTGGAAAATGCCACCCTAGAGGGCCTTCTTCCATCTAGATATTTTTCTTCTATTCTATAAGTGGTTAGCTCTACTAAGCCTTCCTTTTGAACAATAACAATAGTACCAAAGGCCATTCCCACCTGAAGGGTTTTATAGTCTTTAAATACATCAAGGATTTCATGGGGTTTAGCATTGGTAGCAATATCAAAATCATGGGGCATGGTACCCAACAATAAATCCCTTATGCTTCCCCCCACTAAAAAGGCCTGATAGTTATTTTTTTCTAGTATTTCCATAATATTTTCAACATAAGTTGGCAAGACAATAGGCATTTTATTTGAGGTCCTCCTTTTATAAATGTTCCTCCAGCCAATCCTTTAATACTAATCCATTATTGTTCTTTTCATTTTTTGACCCATATAATAATGTTATATCCCCTTCTTTTAATTTTAAATCTATTATTTCTAAAAATGCTTTTCCTTCTTGATTTGAATTTAACTCCTTTATATAAAGCTCTTTAAATTCATCGAAATTAATTCCCCCCCTATGGAAGGTCTTTCTTAAATTATTGGAAGGGGCAATTTCCTTTGCCCAATATTTTATTTCTGCTTTTTCTTTAGATAATCCCCTAGGCCAAAGTCTATCTATTAAAATTCTATAGCCGTCATCTTCTTTAGCTTTTTCATACACCCTTTTAATCTTCAGCATATATTTTACCTACCTTTTTAGAGATTATTTAATCTTTTCTGCCCATTCCTTCTCATTAAAGCCTACTAATACTAAATTCTCTCCTACCAAAAGGGGCCTTTTTACCAGCATCCCATCAGTAGATAATAATTTTATCTTTTCCTCTTTAGTCATATTCCCCAGCCTTTCCTTTAGATTTTCTTCTCTATAAATTTTCCCCCTCGTATTAAAAAATTCCTTAATAGGATAATTGCTTCTATCTATCCAGTTCTTTAATTCTGATTCACTGGGGTTTTCTTCCTTAATAGGTCGTTCCACAAAGTCAATATTGTTCTTTATAAGCCAATCCTTAGCCTTTTTACAGGTATTTCACCTTGAATAACACAAAAATAGATATCCCATATTATTACTCCTTTATTTTGATAATTAAATAATAATAGTTTTCTTCCTGCTACTATTATTCTATCCTTCTTATAAAATTTCCTTCAATATATAATTATTCTTAAATTATTTACCCTATTGCTCTACTCATATGCTAAACTATATATAAGCTGTGGAATATATTTTAGGGGGTTAATAATGAAAAGTAAAATAATTCTTTTTCTATTTATATTGCTTTTTTGTCTATTATTTACCAGCGGGTGTAATGACCATTCCTCTAATGTTAATAACCCACCAACCCAGAACAATGATTCTGAGGAGAAAGAAGATCTAAATCCCTATGACTTTGTTATATCCTTTGCTGGAGATATTAATTTTGATGAAAACTGGCATACTATGAAGTATTATAATAATGTGGAAAATGGAATTTACGATTGTATTTCTCCCGAATTAATCCAATTGATGAATGATGCAGATATTATGTGCATAAATAATGAGTTTACATATAGTGACAGGGGAGCCCCCTTAAAGGGTAAATCCTTTACCTTTAGAGCTCACCCTTCTAGGGTAAATATTTTAAAGGAATTAGGGGTAGATGTGGTAAGCTTGGCCAATAATCATGTTTTGGATTATGGTGAAAATGCTTTAATAGACACAATGGCTATTTTAAAAGAAGCAGGTATTTCTTATTTTGGTGCTGGACATAATCTTGAGGAAGCATCCACCCCGGTGTATTTTGAAATCCAAGGTAAAACCATAGCTTTTGTGGGAGCCTCTAGGGCAGAAAGATATAAAAGAATGACAAAACAAGCTACAGAGGATAGTCCAGGAATATTGCATTGCTATGATACAGAGCTATTTATTGAAAAAATAAATAAAGCTAAGGAGAATGCCGACTTTGTTATTGCTTATGTTCACTGGGGGACAGAGTATAGCTTTGAACTAGAAGAAGTACAGCTTATCACTGGAAAGGAATATCTAGATGCAGGAGCAGATGTAGTACTAGGTGCCCACCCCCATTGTCTCCAAGGTATAGAATATTATAATGGAAAACCCATTGTCTATAGTTTAGGAAATTATTGGTTTAATAAAAAGACTTTGGACACAATGCTTTTAAATATACATTTTTATGGTGATGATCGGGAAAATTTTATGGATTTAGAGATAATTCCAGCTATACAGGCTAATACCCAAACAAATATTGTAGAGGATGAAGATGAAAAACAAAGAATCTTTAAATTTCTAGAGGATATTTCTATAAATATCCAAATTGATGAAGATGGAATTATTTCAGAGAAAAATAACTAATGTGAAAAAAGGGCCTAATAATAGGCCCTTTTTAATATCGTTAAATAGTCATCCTTATTCATTGGACGTGGATTGCTTTGGGTAGAAATATTTCTAGTTGCCATTTCTGCCAGCCTTTCAAAGTCATTTATATTTACTTCTAAGTCTGAAAATATGGGCAACTCAACATCTATAGCTAGACTTTTCACTCCATTAACCGCCTTTTGAGCACCCTCTTTTATATCTTCAAAATCTAGGCCCATGGCTTTACCTATCCTTCCATATTTCTCTACAGCATAATTCATATTGTATTCCATAACATGGGGTAGAAATATTGCATTACAAACCCCATGGGGAAGGTCATAAACCCCTCCTAAGGATTCAGCAATACAGTGAACAGAAGCCACATCAGAGTGGCTAAAGGCTATCCCTGCCATCATACTCCCTAAAAGCATTCCACTTCTTGCCTCCAGATTTTGTCCTTCATTAAATGCTAATACAAGGTTATTATAGATTAATTCTATTGCATATAGAGCTAAACCATCACTTATAGGTTCTGAACAATTTGCAGTATAGGCCTCAATGGCATGGGTCAATGCATCCATCCCAGTGGAGGCCGTTATATGTGCTGGTAGTGTTAAGGTAAGCTCTGGATCACAAAGGGCCACCTTGGGAGCTGTATAAGGACTTTTTATTGTCATCTTATAATTATTCTTCGTATCAGTAATCACCGATGAAAAGGTAAGCTCACTTCCTGTCCCAGCGGTGGTAGGTATGGCAATTAATAAGGGCAAATGTTTGGTGGCTGCTGTTTTCCCTTCGTATTTCTTAATTTTATCCTCATTATGGGATAAAAGTACTCCTATAGACTTTCCACAATCAATGGGACTGCCTCCCCCAATTGATATAATAGAATCTGCACCAAATTCCTTTGCAATTTTAGCCCCTTCCTCAACATTTACATCCTTTGGATTAGGCTCTACCCCATCATAAATAATATATTTAACCTTATTATTATCTAATATAGAAGTAATTCTATCTAATAAACCTGCTTCCCTAATTCCTTTATCTGTAACAATAATAGGTCTTTTCCCATTGTTTACCTTTAGTTCTTCAATAAGATTGAAAATGCATCCTGGGCCGTAGACAATCTTTGTAGGTAGTGTAAAGCTAAAAGGTAAAGTTAAATTATTCATTAAAAGCCTCCTAATATTAAACAATCCATAAACTTTTATTATGCTAGCCTTTTATATACTCTTCTACCACCGAAGATAAGGTGTTCAAAAAATTTTCTTCCCCTATGGTATTGATCTTAATAAACATAGCTTGGCTTCCTCCTGATGTTATGGCAGATAAGAAAATATTATTGTTATAACCCATTAAAGTGAGATTTAAGCTTACCCTATTTCCTCCAAAGGCACTATATCTTTCATATACCCTCACAGCCACCTGTACCCCACTATTTTCAAAATCACTGCCCTCTTCAAAGCTAGCTGTTATGCTACCCTTCATTATAGCCCTTTCACATATATCTAAAACCTCATTAAAATCTCCTTTAAATCTTTTCTCATACTTTGCCATAACTAGCCCCCTTAAACATTAATATCAAAATCTTTCCCTATGGACCCTAGTATAATCTAAGTCCTTCTCTGTATATGGCCTTTTATCTTCCGCCGGATATCCTATAGCTATAATGCAATGAGGAGTATAGTGACTCGGTATATCTAATATGCCTTTTATATTTTCCTCCACATTAGATCCATTATCTGCTACCCTATTTTCCACATGGACCCAACAGCTTTTTAAACCCTGTTCTTCTGCCAATAATTGTATTATTGTTGCCATTATTGCCGTATCAGACAACCAGGTTGTAGATTTCTTTGTATCCCCTATAACCACAAATGCCAAAGGGGCCCCTCCTATTAATTTAGATGCTTTTCCCCTAGCATCTCCTAATCTTATTAGGGTTTCACTATTTTCCACTACAATTATTTCGCTTGGCTTTAAATTGTTCCCTGATGGGGAAGTAAGGGCTCCTTTAACAATTGCTTGTATTTTTTCAGCCTCTACCTTTTTGTCTGTAAATTTTCTAGTGCTTCGTCTATTCATTAGAAGATTTTCTAACATATTTTCCTCCTTCTATTTCATTTTTTTAATAAGTTACTTTATCTTATTATCTTTCTTCTCCCTATCCATTCGAAAATCCTTCTCCCCTTTAATAGAAATCTTCTGAATTTCTAAAATACAAAATAATATTGTATAAATAAATACATCCTATATTTTTATTAAAAATACAAATATTATTATGTTATTACTACTAACATTCTATTCCCTCTAAGTTTAATAGCCATTTTTTTGTATCCAATCCCCCACCAAAACCTACTAAGTCGCCACCGGCGCCTATTACCCTATGTCAGGGTACAAAATATGAAATAGGGTTATTATGATTTGCCTGACCAATGGCCCTAGCTCCCTTTGGATTTCCTATTTGCTTAGCAATCTCACCATATGTGCGAGTTTCACCGTAAGGAATAGTTTTTAATGCCTCCCAAACCTTCTTTCTAAATTCTGTCCCCACTAGATATAGTGGTACATCTATTTTTTTTTCTTCTCCAGCAAAATATGCCCTTAACTGGGTCTTAGCCATATGAATTATAAGGTTTTCACCTTCTTTTAATTCAAAGTCAGGTAGGTTTTTTATGAGCCAAGTATCCATATCTGGTCCTGCTACCCTTTGACTACCACAATAGACTAGACCTTTATCAATGGCCGCCAAATCAATAATTCCTATAGGAGAATCAAGTTTATCCCTATAACAAATCATTTTCCTCTCCCCTTACCTTTCAAATTATATAGTTTAATTATACCCCATCCTTAATTTATATCCATATTAAAATAGAATAGGACAATTAAGGGAGTTTTCTAGAATAATCCAATACCTTTTTTCCTGTTTTTTGACATAATATCAATTTTAATATATATTTGAAGGGATTAATATTTATTTATTATTTTTTATATTTAATAGGAGGATAACTATTGAAAGCTATAATATTTGATATGGATGGAGTTATTGTGGATAGTGAACCCCTACATTTTAAAGTAGAAAAGGAAATATTTGAGGAGTTTACCGGTACCTTTGATCCTGAATTTCATAAGAACTTTATAGGTACTCCAGATATTACTATGTGGGCAGCCTTTAAAGAACAATTTAACGTTGATGCAGACATTGAACATCTATTGGAACTTAAATTTGACCTTTTTATTCAAAACCTAGATCAGGTTCCCCTAATTGATGGTCTTGAATATTTAATGTCTATCCTTTCTAAAGAGGGTTATTCCTTAGCGCTGGCTTCCTCCAACGGTAGAAAAGTTGTTGATAATATCATTGAAAAGTTTAAACTCCATCGATACTTAGATTTTTCAATAAGTGGAGATGAGGTAACCAATGGTAAACCTCATCCAGAATTTTTTTAACAGTTGCCAAGAAGTTTAATATAAAACCTTCAGAATGTCTGGTTATTGAGGATTCTGAAAACGGGGTAAAAGCAGCTAAGGCAGCTGGTATGAAATGTATTGGATATAAAAATCCTAATTCCGGTGACCATGATTTATCTATAGCTGATTTAATAATAAGTAATTATTCTGAATTAAACCTGGAGACTATGAAAAATCTCTTTAGCTAATAATTGCAAAAGCATAGTATCTGGTAAAACCAGATACTATGCTGTATTTTTTACTTTAACACTATATCAGATAAATTAATATTCTCTTTGTATCCTTAGGGCCAACTACCCCTAGCTTTAATCCTTCACTTTTCTAGCTACATACTTATAACTTCATATCCATCTTCTATATAGTCTTTCATACCTGCATGACCAGACATATCCTCTAACATGGTTAAACCAGATTTTTTATTTTCTTCCAATACTCCCATTACCTTTGAACAGGCAAAACATACTCCAGCTATAAGCCCTAGTTCTTTTGCCTTCTTATATAGAGGGTTGTTCTCCCTTTCAAATAAGGACACCAATTTAACAGAGGCTCCCTCAAATATAATTTTAACTTCCCCATCTCCATTATGTAAATCCAAGGCATTTAATAGAATATGCTGAAAACACATTTTTTCTCCGTTCATACCATAAAATAAAACCTTTTTCACAATATTTCCCCCTTAATATATTAGAAACTTTATACTTAAATTCTAATACAGCTTAAAATTATAATATACAATAAGAATCTCCTTTGTTTTTTATTAGTACGAATATATTTAACATCCACCTACCTATTATACCTTAGGGATCTCTACAATTTGATAGTTTCTAGAACCTAAACCTATCTTCTCTCCATGTTCTAATGCAATTCTTCCCTCTTCAAAAAGCTTCTTTCCAGTATTTTCCTGTACCATGTCTAGACATGCACAATCTAAAGCTACAGGGTCTTTAGAGGCAAGAACCCCTATATTATCTGCAATTAATTCCATAGGCCTACCCAAACAATCACATTCTTTAGTGATATTATGGACAAAGGTTATATATGTAATGTCCTTTCCCTTAGAAGCACCATAGGCATATTCTGCCAGCTTTTCTCTAAGTTTGGATCGGTCCCAGTTATTTCTTATTGCCCCCTCTGGACATACAGCAATACAACCTGCACATCCTACACATTTGTCCTTATCAATAATAGCATAATCCTCTAAACAAATAGCATCGAAATCACATTTTTCAACACATAGACCACAGGCTATACACTTCTCACTTTCCACTATAGGAGAAAGACCAGAATGTTGGGCAAGTTTACCACCCCTAGAAGCAAAGCCCATTGCTAATTGCTTTATTGCCCCTCCAAATCCCGCTGATATATGGCCCTTAAAATGGCTCATCACAATTAACTCCCTATAGTTTCCATAGGCCGCACCTATCTTGCACCGGTCTATATACTCCTTATTTATTTCTATTTCATTATATTCTGTCCCCCATTCTCCGTCAGCTATAACAATAGGAATTTGGGTAAATCCATGTTCCCTAGCTATCCTTATATGATCTTTAGCTCTAGTTCTTGCTCCCCTATATAATACGCTTGTTTCAATAAAGAAAGGAGATATACCTTTTTCTTGTAAATAATTAATAATAGCATCATAACAAGTGGGAGGCATATAGGTTATATTTCCCTTTTCTCCAAAGTGAACCTTAATTGGCATTTCTTTGACTAAGGATTGTTTTGTATCTGATTCCAGCTTCTTAAATAATTCTAGGGCATCCTTACCTAATTCCGCATAATCTATCCCAGAATTCTCAATAAAATATACTATGCTCATAAATCTACCTCCTTTTATTGAGTTCACCAATAATTATTATTAAAGAATCAATTTATTTAAGCTTATTTCTATTTTATACCATAAGCTCTTACTTGTCCAAAGGTCTTATATAATTCTTAAATAATCTTTATGCCCCTAAATAGATATCCTTCTGATTTCCTTATATCCCTGTTTTTCATTATTAAATCAATAAGTAGGTGTTCTAACCTACTCCTTTGGTTGCCTTTTAAAAGTATGCCTTCTATTATTTTAACTCAATAATTTTACCTGTTCTACCCCTTCTATTTCAGATAATTCCATTTGAAATTTATTTATATCCAATTGCTTTTCAAATATTAAAGAACATTCTATCTCTAAAATATCCTTATCTAAAGGCATAGTATCATCCCTTTCTAATATAGAATAATCATATTTTAGCTCATCCTTATTTACCTTTAGATCCTTAATCCTTATATTATTCTTAGCAAATACATTGGCTAGATTTCTCAATAAATCTGCCCTCTCCTGGCATAATAAAATTATTTTTCTATTCCTTTTTTTAAAGGCTTTTTCTATTTTATTTAGATACCTAAGTGATATAAGGGTAATTCCTGCAGTTACTAATCCCCCTATATAAAATCCACCACCTATTGCAATTCCTATGCCACCACACACCCATAAGCTAGCTGCCGTTGTCAATCCTATTACAGTATCACCATTCCTTAAAATTGTCCCTGCACCTAAAAAGCCTATTCCGCTAACTACTTGGGCAACTAAACGGGAAGGATCACTGCCATACTTAATACCAACTTGAACAGATATCAACATTATTAAAGCTGAACCTATTGTCACTAATATATGGGTACGAAATCCTGCAGCCCTATTTCCACTTTCTCTTTCTAAACCAATAATCCCTCCAACAATGGCAGATAATACTATTCTCAATACAAGTTCAGGATTGCTAATCATACCTATACTCCCTTCTAGGAAAAGGAATAACCTTACCCCTTATCCCTAACTAATACCCAACAAATATTTATCTATATTATATAATTCACCTATAAACATATCAATCAAATACAAGCTTTTACTATTGAATTATCTCTTCTTATCTAATGCCTTAACCCTTTTATACTACTTGTTCTTCCAATTTCAGTAAGATATAATTGTCCTAGGTGATAAAATGGAAAAGGGAAAAGGCTCTTTTATTAAAGCTAATGATGGATTTAAAATATTTCTTAGAACTTGGGAGAATGTAAGGGACCCTAAAGGTATTGTCCAAATATTTCATGGAATGGCAGAGCATAGTGGAAGATATGACGACTTTGCCAATTTTTTAAATTCTAAGAAATATATAGTATATGCCAATGACCATAGAGGCCATGGTCTTTCCCTCATTGAAAACAATGTTTTAGGCTATGTAGGGAAAGATGGCTTTAATAATATAGTAATGGATGAGAAAATAATATCTGATTTTATTAAAGAAAAGTACAAAGATTTACCCCTATATATATTCGCCCACAGCTTCGGTTCCTTTATAGGCCAAGAATATATAATAAGGTATTCTAAAGACATAGATGGAATGATACTTTCTGGGTCAGCAAAACAAACAGGGATAGAACTGAAAGCCGGCAGAATGTTAGCTAGTGTCCAATATAAGTATTTAGATAATAAGTTGCCAGCAAAATTATTAGATAAGCTATCCTTTAGTACTTATAATAGCAAAGTAGCAGACAAAAAAACCAAATTTGATTGGCTGACCAGTGATGCAAAAGAGGTGGACAAATATATTAATGATAGCCTATCAGGCTATATATCCCCTATAGATTTTTATTATAATATGTTTAAAGGTTTTAAAGAATTATATAAAAGAGATAGATTAGCTCAAATAAGAAAAACCTTGCCTATACTTATCTTATCTGGTGATAAGGACCCAGTAGGCAAATATGGTAAATCTATCACAAAACTTTATAATTTATATTACAACCTAAATATAGAAAAGCTTACCCTAAAGTTATATCCTAATGGAAGACATGAATTATTAAATGAAATAAATAAAATAGAAGTCTATAATTATGTTTATAATTGGATAAAAACTGCTTAACTTATCCTCCAGCCACTGAGTAATTGGTGGCCTTTTTTATTCTGATAATTTCCCCTTCCAATAGTAATTTATTGACCTTGGCTCTAAATATAATGAACTATTTAAATATCCTGCCTTTCTACCCAACGGTTATTTAGCTTTCCACTTTTCGGCTATTTCTTACTGCTAGGCTAATTCCTAGCATTTTCTCCAACTCTATTTCCTATATAGTCCTATACAGGGATTTTTTATTTAAAAATGCATATCTCTAATAAAAAATGCTAATACTTTTTTAAAGGTGATATTATGATTTTTCGGAGAAATGGCAACAAAAAAATAAAACATAATAATATATTTTATGATGAGCTGCCGGATTCTATAGATGCTAAATTAAACACTCAAACTATAAAGAGCTTATTAGGTGATGGTAGTGATGTGGAGTGTAAAACCATATTTATCGGTGATAATCGCTTACCTATAACTATTATATTCATTGATGGGCTAGCAGACCAGCAATTAATTAGTGACTTTATTTTAAAACCCCTTATGGAAGATAAGCAGTTTAAAGAAGCAAAGAATATAAAGAAAGTAATAGAACTAGTGGAAGATGGTTATGTTTACTTTTCTAGCCAGGAAAAAAGGTTGAATATTAAAGATGTGATATTGGATATATTAAGTGGTAATACCGCCCTTATTTTTGATATAGAAAATACTGTATTTACCTTTGATACCAAGGGATTTGAAAAACGTGCCATTTCTGAACCTACAGGAGAAAATATTATTAAGGGAGCAAAGGATTCCTTTGTGGAGAATTTAAGGACAAATACCGCTACCATTAGAAAAAAATTAAAAACCCATAAACTTATGATAAAAGATTTTACCATTGGAAAAGAATCTAATACAAAAATTGCTATTGTATATATTAAAGGTATTGGAAACGAAAATATTGTTAAAATACTTAAAGAAAGATTGGACAATATCAATATAGATGGTGTACTAACCACTGGTGTAATTGAAGAAAATATTATTGATAATAAATACTCCGTCTTTCCCCAGGTAATATATACCGAGCGACCAGATAAATTTTGTGCAAATGTGATAGAAGGTCGGATTGGACTGATAATTGATGGTTTTCCTATAACCTATATTGTTCCTGTTACAATTGGCTCATTCCTACAGGCGCCTGAGGATTATGCCTATAACTATTTTGTTAGTTCGGTTATCCGCTTCCTTCGCTTTTTTCTAATGTTTACAACCTTATTATTACCGGGATTTTATATTTCAATAGCTACATTTCACCATGAGATGATACCTACTCAGCTTGCCTTAGCGATAACCGCTTCAAAGGAAGGGGTGCCCTTTCCTACCTTTGTGGAAGTTATCTTCCTGCAAATAGCCTTTGAAATACTTACAGAAGCAGGTCTTCGGCTTCCCCAAAATATAGGTCAAGTGGTCTCAATTGTGGGGGCTGTTGTAATAGGCCAAGCTGCTGTGGAAGCTAATCTTGTTTCACCAGTGGTGCTGATAATAGTGGCTGTAACGGCTATTTCTAATTTTACCATGCCTAATCAGGACTTTTCCAATGCCCTAAGGGTGTGGAGGATTTTATTTGTTCTTTTAAGCAGTATTATAGGTCTTTTTGGTTTAAGTCTAGCAAGTATAATACTGCTCCATCATTTATCAAATATGGAGGTATACGGAATTCCTTACCTGGTGCCTTTTGTTGGGGAAGAAGGGAAGCAACTCCAGGATAGTATTTTTAGACTGCCCTTTTCCACCTTATATAAGCGACCAATTGGTTTAAAAACAATAAATAAAAAAAGGCAGGATTAAGATGAAAATACAAACTAGCAAAAAAATTATCTTACTTTTATTAACCTCCTCTCTACTTATCCTAACAGGTTGTAAGGTTGCATTCTTTGGCAGGACAGAAATGGAACGAAATGAATTTATCAGGGTGGTAGGAATAGATAAAATAGATGAAGGGGTAAAAATAACCATAGTCACTGAGGATTTTAGCTCCCAAAAGGGAGGTACTAATCCTCAAAAAAAATCTAATGTAAAGACTGCAGAAGGTAAAACTGTCTTTGAAGCCATTAGAAACTTTTGGAGTTTTGTAGATAAGAAACCCTTTTTTGGTCGGGTGGAATATCTTCTCATAGGAGAGGAAGCAGCAATGGATGGTCTCTTAAAATACATTGACTTCTTCTGTCGAGACTCTGAAATTAGGTTAAACTTAAAAGTATTTATAGTATCAGAAGCTAATGCCCAAGAGGTCATTGCAAAAACTAATGAAGAAAATTCTTTTATATATGATAAGTTAAGGGGAATTACTGAAAATCAATGGGGAAATTCCACATTTCAAAAAGTAGACCTTATAGAAACTATGTATATTCTAGATTGTGAATACTTAGCCCTTTATCTTCCCTGTATTCATCTAATATCTCCTAAAGATGGGGTGCTTAATAATTCTCAAAGTATTATGGTAAAAGGCTTTGCTATTTTTGATGGAGATAAGCTTGTATTAGATAAACATGAAGAGTTGGGAAGGGGAATTAATTGGCTAAAGAGTAATATTCAATCAGGTGTAATTGTAGTAAAAAGCCCTAAGGGGGCCAATGTTTCTTTAGAGATAATTGACAGCAACACAAAATATGAAGCTAAAATAATTGAAGATAAGCTTATAATTACTGTTAAGGTGCAAATACAAAGTAGTATAAATGAAATAAATTCTTCTGAAGATATATTTACAGCTGATACCATTAAAAATTTGGAGAGACAGCAGGGGGATATAGTGAAAAATGAAATTACTAAAGTTATAAAATATGCCCAAAAGAAAAAATTAGATTTTATTGGGGCAGCAGATGTGGTATTGCATAAGTTTCCTATTTTATTTGAAGATTTATACAAAGACCAATGGGAGGAAATACTTTCTGATATTAAATTTGATGTAATTGTTTATCCAAATATAATTAAAACTTATGATATTAGAGAACCAAATAGAAGTAAGATAGGAGAAGGAAAATGATTCCTTTATTCATCCTTGTAGCCGGAGTAAGTATTTTTGAAATAAGTATTATGGTAAAGAAAAAGCAAAAAAAAGAAATAATAGTCTTTATTTTCTTTGCCCTAATAACTCTTGTTTTTGGTCTTTGCTATTTTTTAAACCCTAGTAAGAAAAGTATTATTTATTGGATAATGAATATTCTAGGATTAATTTATTAACAAGGGAGGTGTGTATATGCTAAGTGACAGTAAAAAAATATCCATAAGACAGGCAGGATTTCTTTTTATAACATATATCTTCACTACCTCCATTAACCTTATTCCAATCTATACTTCCATAAAGGCAAAACAGGGGGCATGGCTTGCTCCCATTGGAGTAATAGGAGTATTTATTTTACTATCTTTTATTTGGCAGGGATTTTATAAACAATATACTAATTCTTCCCTAATGGAAATATATACTGATATAACAGGTAGATTTGTGGGTAAGGTTCTTATTATTTTACATCTTTTTTGGATGTTTCTATTAACAAGCCTTTACCTGCGCATCCTTATTCATAGACTGGTGGAGTCCATATACGCTAATGTAAATATGGATATCTTTGCTATACCTTTCCTAATTGTGATAGTATATACCCTTAGATTTGGCTTAGTCCCTTTAGCTAGATTTAATGAGATTGTTTTTCCACTTTTAGCACTAGTTTTTTATATGCTTGTTGCTCTAATTCTCCCAAATATAAAAATTAAATTTCTTACACCTGTCACATATCGAAGTATAATTCCAATCTTTCAAGGTGGTGTTGGGATTTTAGGTGTTTTTGCATATTTTACCTTGCTATTTATAGTAGGAGATAAAATTAATAACAAAGAAAAGATTGTAAAGACAACCCTTCAAATATCTATATTTTTGGTCCTTTCCTTAACTGCAATAATTAGTGTAGCTATAGGAGTGTTTAGCTATAAAGTTGCCCAGCGAGTTCACCTGCCCTTTCTTATTGCAGTAAAACAGATATCCTTATTTAATACATTAGAAAAAATCGAATCTGCCGTCTTACCTTTTTGGTTATTATCAGATTTTGTTCTTATTTGCTTTTTTATGATTTGTACTTTAAGCTTATTACAATACTTATTTAACCTATCCAGTACACAGCCCTTTATCAATATATATGGAATTTTACTATTTATACTTTCTAATTTGGTTGCAAATAATTTCTTTGAAATACAATATTTCTTTGAGGATTTTATGATATATGTAAATATTTTCTTTGGATTTATTCTGCCCACACTAATACTAATTATTGGTAAGATTAGAAAGAAGGTATAGCATATAAAAGGCCTTGGCAAGATTGTTCTACATTTAGTAGTCATCCCTTTTTATAGTTATAATCTCTACCCTATATTCCCCTTCAATTAAAGCTATACATTTGTCCAATATTTGATCAGCATAGGAATTAGCATTAGTAACAATAGCAACCCCTATTATGGAATGCCTAGGGTTATTTATGGCATCTATTTCCGATATAGACACATTGAATTTTTGGCGGCAACGACTTATCAGACTTTTTACAATCCTTCTTTTGTCCTTTAGTGAATTAGACTCCGGAATATAAATATCTAGTTCTAATGTTTTTACTATCATAAAATCTCACCTATTAAAAAATCTAGTAATTATTTTATTATATCATAGTTGAAAAT
>DUPX01000055.1 GCA_012838085.1 Eubacteriaceae bacterium | reverse complement strand
CCATAGCATCATAAGGACATGCCTTTACACAAATTTTACATCCTATACAACCCACCACACAATAACTTCTAACATCTTTACCCTTATCTTTAGAATTGCACAATACCCTAACCTCTCTAGATTCAGGCACAAGATCAATAACATTTTTTGGGCAAGCCTCTATACATATACCACATGCGGTACATTTTTCTTCATCCACTACTGCTACACCATTTTCCTTTACATGAATAGCATCAAAAGGACATAAGTTCTCACAAGTTCCTAATCCAAGGCAGCCGTACTGACATTCCTTACTTCCTCCAGAAATCATTGCTGCTGCCCTGCAGTCAGTAATTCCATAGTATTTATATTTTTCCTTAGCATTAGTATTTGTACCATTACAAATAACCCTTGCAATCATCTTTTCTGATGATGAGGCTTCTACCCCCATGATGGCACCTACATTAGCCGCAGTACTCTCCCCTCCTACTGGGCAACCATCAATAGGTGCTTCTCCAGATACTACTGCTTCTGCAAAAGCATCACAACCAGGGTAACCACAGCCTCCACAGTTTGCTCCTGGTAATGCATCCCTAACTTGCGAAACCCTAGGGTCGGATTCTATGGCAAATAATCTTGAAGCGTAGGCAAGGCCTCCTCCAAAAATAAGTCCCATACCGCCTAAGCTGATTACTGGCCAAAGGATATGCTCTATCATATTAAACACCTCTTTTCTTTACTTTATAGTAGCCCTTGAAAACCTAAAAATGCAATTGACATTAATCCTGCAGTGATAAGTGCTATTGGAAACCCTTTTAAAGCTTTAGGAACTGATGATAATTCCAAACGTTCTCTAATACCGGCAAATAACACAATAGCTAAGGTAAATCCTAAAGCCCCGCCCACTCCATTAAAAATAGTTTCTAATAAATTATATCCACTTTCAATATTTAAAATAGCCACCCCTAATACAGCACAATTGGTTGTAATTAGTGGAAGATATACTCCTAAAGCTTGGTATAGGGTAGGACTAGTTTTTTGAATAACCATTTCAACAAACTGAACCAAAGCAGCAATTACTAGTATAAAAGCAATAGTTTGCATATATTCTATTCCCAATGGAATTAAAATTAGCTCCTGTACAATATAAGTAGCAGCTGAAGCAACAGCCATAACAAATGTAACAGCTAGCCCCATTCCAATTGCTGTTTCTACTTGTTTAGAAACACCTAGAAAGGGACAAATTCCTAAAAACTTGACCATTACAAAGTTATTTACTAAAATGGAACTCATTAAAATAATTAATATACCAGTCAATCTTTTTCTCCCCTTTCTATTGAGTTTTCTCAGTCAATTTATTTATCAATCCTAATAATAAACCTAGGGTTAAAAATGCACCTGGTGGTAATATCATTATAATTGCAGGCTCATAAGCTGATCCCATAATAGAGATCGCAAAAATACTACCAGCACCAAGTAATTCTCTTATACTTGCTAAAATAGTAAGGGCTAATGTAAAACCTAGACCCATTCCTAAGCCATCTGCAATAGAACTAATAACACCATTTTTTGATGCGAAAGATTCTGCCCTTGCTAAAATAATACAATTAACAACTATCAACGGTATAAATAATCCTAATGATTTATCTAAAGCTGGTACATATGCCTTTAATAACATCCCTAGAATAGTTACAAATGAAGCTATAACCACAACAAATGCTGGAATACGAATTTTAGAAGGAATTACATCCTTTAAAAGGGCTATAACTGCATTTGATCCGATCAATACTGCTGCTGTAGATAACCCCATTCCCAAACCATTTATTGCTGCAGTAGTAACAGCTAAAGTGGGACACATTCCTATTAATAGCCTAAAAGTTGGATTTTCCTTAAAAATACCATTCATCATAATCTTTCCAAATTTCACAAAGATTCACCTCCTATAGGTTTAAATCTATTTCAAATATTGATTAAATAAATCAATAGCAATATTTACTCCATCTGTTACTCCGTTACTGGTAACTGTAGCCCCTGCTATAGCTTGAATTTCATTTTCACCACTAGGGGTGCTTTTAACTACTTCTAAAGGGCTATCAATAGATTTTTCCTTATACTGGTCTTGATAACTTTCCTCTGTTGCTTTTGCTCCAAGGCCTGGTGTTTCCGTATGGCTAACAATATTAATACCTGAGACTGTACCATCTAAAGATATGCCTACATTTACCACAATTTGTCCCCCATAACCACTTGGTGTAGTTTTAAAGGTATATCCTATTAACTCCCCTTCATTAATTCCTTCATAAATTTCCTCTATCATTTGAAAATCTTTTTGAACAATACTATCTAATTCTTCATCTTCCACTTTTTTAAATTCTGTAGCCTGTGGCAGAACTGCCTTTCGTGCATTTATATTTTCTTGAATTAATTGTTGTTCTATTTTATCTGCAGTAGCCATGTTAGTAAGTCCTAGTAAAACACCAGCTATTGCGGTGATAGCAAATAATATCCCAGCTAATTTAATTATTTCACGCATTAGCTTTCACCTCCCCATATATTTTGGGTATAGTATACTTATCTATTAAAGGGGCTGCCACATTCATTAGCAGTATGGAATAGGAAACTCCTTCAGGATATCCACCCCATAGCCTTATTACACTGGTTAAAATACCACAACCTAGTGCAAATATAATCTGTCCCCTAGGAGTTACTGGAGAAGATGAGTAGTCAGTAGCCATAAAAATTGCACCCAACATTAATCCACCAGATAATATATGATAAATCCCATTCCCAGTAAATAATCCATTAGCACCAAAGACAAAGGTCATTAATCCAACAACACCAATATAAATAACTGGAATTCTCCAGGAAATCACACCTCTATACAATAAATATGCAAAACCTATAAGTAGTGCAATAGCAGAAGTTTCTCCTATTACACCTGCTACATTTCCTAAGAATAAGTCCATATAACTTGGCAAATCAACTGCTGTCAAAGTTGCTGAAGCTTCAGCAGTAGCTGTAGCAGTAGCATCAGCGGCATAAAGCATTGCAAGGGGAGTAGAAGAACTAACTCCATCTAAAGTTCTAGGCAAAACAAATCCTGCTGTCATTTTAGTAGGCCAGGATGCCAATAAAAAAGCTCTTGCTGCCAAAGCAGGATTCATAAAATTCTGTCCTATACCACCAAAAGTATGTTTTACTATTAATATTGCAAATGCAGAACCAATAACAGCAAGCCACCAAGGTGCACTTGGAGGTAAGTTAAAAGCAAGTAGCAAGCCTGTTACAACTGCACTCCAGTCATTTATTGTTATTGGTTTTTTAGTAAGTTTTTGTATCAAACCCTCTGCTATCACAGCAGAAAGAACTGAAGAAGTTACTAGAATTAGGGCATTAATACCAAAGAAATATAATGCACAGCCAAAGGCTGGCACAAGGGCAATAACTACATCTCTCATTATCACACCAACATCTTCTTTTGTCCTTATATGTGGTGAAGATGATGCAGTCAAAAATAGCTCATTATCTTTCATTGTTATAACCTCCTATCCTTTCCTTTTTTGTGCTACTATCTCCCTTTTTGCCAATCGTATAGATGGCACTAAAGGTCTTCTTGAAGGGCAAATATAAGAACAGGATCCACATTCAATACAATCTAATGCCTTATATTTTTCGGCCATTTCGTATTGCTCATTTAGTGCGTAAGCGGAAATATACAGAGGTAATAAATTAATAGGACATACTTCTACACATTTCCCACATCTAATACAGGGTGTAGGATCTGGTATATTGGCTTCTTCTTCATTTAGCACAAGAATACCGGATGTTCCTTTAATTACAGGTACTTCTGTAGTATATTGGGTTATTCCCATCATTGGACCACCCATAATAATTTTCCCAGGTTTTTGGGAAAAACCTCCACATTGTTCAATAATTTCAGAAAAGGTTGTCCCTAGTCTTACTAAGAGATTTTGTGGCTCTTTAATAGCACTTCCAGTTATTGTAACAACTCTTTCCACTAAAGGCATACCAGTTATTATAGTGTTTGCTATTGCAACAACAGTTCCAATGTTTTGCACAACTACCCCTACATCCATTGGTAATCCACCTGAAGGAACTTCTCGCCCTGTTATGGCATGAATTAATTGTTTTTCTGCTCCTTGAGGGTATTTTGTTGCTAATGAATATATACTTATATTTGAAGTTTCTCCTAAAGCTTTATTAATTGCCTCAATTGCATCTGGTTTATTGTTTTCAATTCCAATATATCCTTTTTCTACATTGAGGGCTTTTAATATGGCTTTTAATCCTAGTACCACTTCATCTGCTTTTTCCACCATTACTCTATGATCAGCTGTTAAATAAGGTTCACATTCAGCACCATTAATTATTACAGCATCAATCTTTTTTTCTGGGGGAGGAGAAAGTTTTACCTGTGTAGGAAAGGCTGCCCCTCCCAAACCAACAATTCCAGCTTCTTTAATTAAGTCTATTATTTCACTAGATGAAATTGCCTCTATACTTCCATAGGGTTTTATTTCATCATCTAAAGTATCTTTACCATCAGATTTTACAATTATAGATAATACCTTTTGCCCAGTAGGATGAGGTCTAGGTTCTACAGCAATTACTTCGCCAGAAATACTTGAATGAATAGCTGCAGATACAAAACCTTTAGATTCCCCTATTTTTTGTCCTAATTTTACATAGTCCCCCTTCTTAACAATAGGTTCACAGGGTGCTCCAATATTTTGTTGCATTGGTATTATTACCTGGATAGGTAATTTAGCCTTTTTTAGAGCTTTGTGGTTGGTAAGTTCTTTAAAATAAGAAGGATGAATTCCTCCACGAAAAGTTGCCTTTTTTACTTCCATTGCACTATCACCTCTTTTTATTAATTCATTTCTTAGTGAATGGTTTATCTTAACCTTTACTATGATATGAAAACCTTTAAATGGTGTGGCTAAAGAAAAACTCACTTGTACTTCTACATAAGAATATAAATTCCTTCTTTTTAAACTTTTCATTAAAAAAACCAAATATCTATCATTATGATATTTTGGTACCTAATGATTTATAGTATTTATATAAAGATTATACAGTAAATTTGTTGAATTTTCTATATAAAAAATCCATTTGTTAAATTTAACTGGTTCTTTTATAGTGACCAGATTTGCCACCAGATTTTTCCAATAATTTAATATCTGTAATATACATATCTTTGTCAATAGCTTTACACATATCGTATATTGTAAGTGCGGCTATGGTTACAGCAGTTAAAGCTTCCATTTCCACTCCTGTTTTGCCTACACACTTTATCTTCGCTTCAATATAAATTGCCCCTATTTTTTCATTCAGACTAAATGAGATATCACTACCACTGAGAAATATATTATGACACATTGGTATTAATTCACTGGTCTTTTTTGCCCCCATAATACCAGCAACCTGTGCTACAGAAAGAACGTCTCCTTTTTTGATTTTCCCTTCCTTAATAATAGCTAATGTTTCAGGCTTCATAAATATAGATCCTGAAGCTACAGCTTCTCTATGGGTATCATCTTTTATACTAACATCAACCATCCTGGCCCTGCCTTCCTTATTAATATGGGAAAGTTCTATCATCAATTATCCTCCTAAAGATTTTTTATCTTTATTATTAAGATAATAATATTATATCATGGACATAAAAAAAGAAAAGGACACTTTACACAACAAAAAGACCTCCTAAGTTAGAAGGTCTCTTAAAATAATATTATCCTTGTTAAGCTTTAATTATTGCACCAAATGGACATGCCTCCATACAAGTACCACACTTAATACATTGATCTTGATCTATTTCATAAGGTGTTTTAGGTTTTCCTGAAATACAATTTACAGGACACTTCTTAGCACAAATACCACAAGCTTTACATTTATCTTTAAGAATTACATAGCTTAATAAAGCTTGACAAACACCAGCTGGGCACTTTTTATCTCGTATATGGGCCTCATATTCATCCCTGAAATATCGAATAGTAGATAATACTGGGTTGGGAGCTGTTTGTCCTAGGCCACATAGAGATGCATCTCTAATCTCATATGCAAGGTGCTCAAGCCTTTCTATATCTCCTTCTTCTCCCTTACCTTGGGTAATCCTTTCTAGCATTTCTAACATTCTCTTAGTTCCTACTCTGCATGGTGTACATTTACCGCAGGATTCGTCTACAATAAAATCCATAAAGAATCTGGCAATATCCACCATACAATTATCTTCATCCATAATAATTAATCCACCAGAACCCATTATAGAACCAATTTGTTGTAAAGAGTCATAATCTATTGGTGTATCTAAATGCTCAGCAGGAATACAACCTCCTGATGGTCCGCCAGTTTGAGCAGCCTTAAACTTCTTACCGTTAGGAATTCCTCCCCCTATATCATAAACTATTTCTCTTAAAGTAGTACCCATAGGAATTTCTACTAAACCTGTATTGTTTGTCTTTCCTCCTAATGCAAAAACTTTTGTACCATGAGATTTTTCAGTCCCTATTTCAGCAAACCATTCAGGACCCTTAAGTATTATTATTGGAATATTAGCAAAAGTCTCAACATTATTTAATATTGTAGGTTTTGCAAATAATCCCTTGTTAGCAGGGAAAGGTGGTTTAGGTCTAGGAGTACCCCTTTTACCTTCTACTGAATTCAATAAAGCAGTTTCTTCACCACAAACAAAAGCTCCTGCACCTAATCTAATATCTAAGTCGAAACTAAAATCCGTACCAAATATATTTTTTCCTAATATCCCATATTCTTTTGCTTGATTTATTGCGATACATAATCTTTTTACTGCAATTGGGTATTCCGCCCTTACGTAAATATACCCTTGATTAGAACCAATAGCAAAACCCGCTATAGCCATTGCTTCAATTACTGAGTGGGGATCTCCCTCTAAAATACTTCTATCCATAAATGCTCCTGGGTCACCTTCATCAGCATTACAAACAACATACTTTTCATCTCCAATGGCATTTTTAGCAAATTGCCACTTCATGAATACTGGGAAACCTGCTCCTCCTCTTCCCCTTAAGCCTGCTTCTTTCATAATTTGAATAACATCATCAGGTGTCATCTCAAATAATATCTTTTCTAAAGCTTTATAACCATCAAATGCTAAATATTCATCTATACATTCAGGATTTATAACCCCACAATTTCTTAAGGCTACCCTTCTTTGTTTTTTAAAAAATTCTACATCAGTTAAGGATCTTACCTTATCCTCATCCATTGACTCGTGATATACTAGCCTTTTTAAAATTCTCCCCTTAACAAACTGTTCCTCTACTAATTCTGGTATATCTTTTACTTCTACCCTACTATAAAAAACCCCTTCAGGATACACTATTACAACTGGTCCTAACTCACATAATCCGAAGCATCCTGTCACAACTATTTCTATTTCATTTTCTATTCCATGTTTTTTAAATTCTTTTTTTAATGTGTTTACTAACTCTATTGATCCTGAAGATTGACAGCCTGTTCCCCCACATATCAAAATTTGAGATCTATAAAAATTCAAACAAAATCCCTCCTAACAATGTTTTCTTTAACCTATATTATTCTGAAACTGGATCTATTACTTTGCCATCGATTACAGTCATTGTATAGTCATCGATAACTTTACCATCTTTAATATGACTTGCTACCATAGCCTTAGCTTTTTCAGGATTCATTTTTATATAGGTAACTTTTTCTCCATCCGGCGAATATACCTCTACCATAGGCTCAAATCTACATGCTCCAATACAGCCAGTTTGTGCAACTGTAACATTTTTTAAATCTAATTTATTAACCTCATCCATGATAGAGGTTAAAACTGGTCTTGCTCCTGCTGCAATACCGCAAGTGGCCATACCTACTACAATTCTATAACCTTCTCTTCCTTTTCTTAAATTAATATTTTCTAATGTCCTTTTCCTAATTTCCTCTAATTCTTTTAAAGATTTCAATTTCCCACACCCCCATATATTTTTTTTAGTCCTTCTTGGATATAGTTTCTAATCCACTTAATTACTTCCCTTTCTGTGATTAGAACTTCATAACCTAATATCTCCTTAATCTCTCTAGTATCCAAAGTGAATGCTTCATCATTATAGCTATGAATATATATTAATTCTATGTCATTGCCTAATGATAAAATTATGCTTATTAATGTATCTGGCATATTTCCTAATGGAGCCCTATCTATATGGTTATATTGAAATATAGCCTCTACCTTTGTCCCTATTCCTTTTTGGGAGTCTATGTGAAAACTCCCCCCACATCTTTCAGCTGCAGCTTTTAATAATGAAATCCCTAAGCCCACTTTTCTTGTGGTCCTGGTGGTAATAAAAGGATTTGTAACCTTTTCTAAAAAATCTTCCTCCATCCCCTGGCCATTATCTTCTATAGTTACAATTAATACATTATTAATTGTACTTTCAAAAATCGTTAATTGAATAACTTTAGCCTTAGCACTAATTGAATTTTGAATTATATCTAAAATATGTAGAGAAATTTCTTTCATTTGTTAGGATTTATATTTTTCAATAATTCCAGGGATATCATCTTCTACTAATCTACCATATGCTTCACCATTAATCATTAATACTGGTGCTAAGCCACATGCACCTATGCACCTGGTGGCATTTACTGTAAATATTCCGTCCTCTGTAGTATCACCAATTCCTATGTCTAATTCTTTTAAAATTCTGTCTAGTATCGCCTGTGATCCCCTAACATAGCAAGCCGTTCCTAAGCAAACATCAATTTTGTATTCCCCTTTTTTGGTTAGAGAAAATTGCGAATAAAAAGTAACTACTCCATAAACCTCTGTCAATGGAACCCCTAAACCATCAGAGATTACCTCCTGAACCTCTAATGGAAGATATCCAAATAGTTCTTGGGCTTCGTGTAGTACTGGTATTAATGCTCCCCTTTCACCTTTGTGCTTATCAATGATTTCAATTAGCTGTTGATAATTTTCTTCTAATTCTGTTTTAACAGCCTGTGACATTTTTCTAACCCCCTTAGTTTATGTTTGTTATATAATTATCAACATTATACCATATAATAAAAAAAAATATAATAATTTTCTGGAATATTATGTGCTATCAAAAAATTTTATAACATTCTCAATATTTGGTTTCTCAATGGGTAAAAATGATATTCGCTCTAAAATATTTTCAAGGGAATGAGCATCAGAAGATTGGATAATTTGAAAGTTAGGATAATTATTTTCCCAGTTTTTTAAAACATCTCCTTTTACACTGGAGGATAACTCTATGGTTTTTACGGATAGATGGGATGGAATAAAGCCTAAATTTGATATAATACTGTAGGAATCTCTATCTATATGGGCTGGAACTACTACTCCCTTTCTCTTTCTTACTAAGGTAAAAATCTCTTCTATCGATAAGTCCAAGGCATTTATAAGTAAATAATCCACTTCACCTATAGCCTTATCTTCAGAATTTAATATTATTTGCTCTCCAAATATCTTTTTATTATTTCTAGTAGGTGGCAAAAAAGATTCTAAATATCTATCAAAATCCAAAGCTAGCTCTAATGTTGGGAAGTAACATAATAAATGAACCTCCTCTTTTGAATTTACTTCTATTCCTGGTACAATAATTATTTCTTTATTCTTTGCAATTTCAAAAATAGCTGGTAAATTTTTTGCTGAATTATGGTCAGTTACAGAAATAATTTCTAATCCCTTTAAAAGAGACATATTTATTATATTATTAGGAGTCATGTCCTTGTCTCCACAAGGAGAAAGGGCAGAATGAATATGTAGATCATAGGCCCAATGACCTCCATTCATATCTTACAATCCCCTTTCTGATAATAGCTTTGCAATTTCAAAGGCATTCAATTGGCTTTTTAAAATTGGTATATCCTCTTCTATTGCTTTTTCTATTGTTTCCTCCTCTACATTTATGTCTTCTGGCACTATAATACAGGAAAGCTCTAATAGAACACCTATGGCAATTATATTGACATGGGTTTGAACTGTAATCCAAAGATTGCCTTTCTGTGCATGGGCCATAACCCAACTTAATAAGTCTCCACAATATCCACCAGTTATTTCGGTATCTCCCTTCACATTTGGAGTAACCAATTGAAATTCTGGCATTGAATATAGATCATTCACCTTCATATTTTTTCTCCTCCCCTCTATTTTCCTGTAAAACTACAGGTGGAGCTTTTTTAAACATATCCAATAATTTTCTAGTTAAGTTCTCTAACTGGTCTTTTAATAGAAATATACAATCAACCTCCTCTGCACAGCCCTTCACTATATCTTCAGCTAGAGCTAAGCAGGAAGGAGAACCACAAGATCCACAATCTAACCCGGGCAATCTTCTAAATATCTCTTCAATCCTTTCAGCCTTTTTTATTGCTACCGATATATCTCCATCTAGAGGAGGAGACATTCTAGGTGTGTATTCATTAGTAATATGCAATAGACCACTATTGTAATATTCATCTATTTCTTCCTGAGAAAAATTATTTTCTTTGATGGATTTAGTGGACATTTGGTAAATTCTCTGTTTTGCTATAAAATTATTTTCCACTACCAAAGCACCACCTACACAACCCCCTCTACAGGCTGTACCCTCAAAAAAATCAACATCTTTTAATTTACCTCTCTCAATTTGTTCTAATACTCTTATAACACTTTGTATACCATCTACATTAATATAACAAACACCAGTAAGAAATTTGCTTTCTCCCCCAGTTCTTGCCCAATTTATACCTGCCTTTGAGGATGTTTGAAGGTTTTCAACCTCTTTCATATCTTTTAAATTCTTACATATTTCCGAATATATATCTTTTATAGCCAGGGCACCATTTATTGAAGATTTCTTTTCTTTAGATCCTATAGGCTTTTTTATGCTAGTTATTTTTGCTGGACAGGGACTAATGAAGAATATTCCTATATCATCATCTCTCAATTCTTTTTCCCTTAATTTTTTTCTTGTAAGTCTAGCTTCCACTTCCATAGGAGATTCCAACCTAACAACATTTGGCAATAATTCCGGAAACCTTACTTGAATAAGCCTTAATATAGCTGGACAGGCTGAAGAAATTGCGGGAAATTTTATCCCTTCCTTACGTATTTCCTTATTTAATATCTTTCCAATAATTTCCGCACTATAGGCAGCTTCCCGCACCTCATCAAAGCCCATATTTTTGACGGCAGTTAATATTTCGTTAATAGTAACCTTGCCTCCAAATTGGCTTATAAATGTAGGATCTATTATAGCTACTTTATATTGATATTTCTTCACATCTTCCATGGTATCAGCAATAGCACCCTTTGCATTATGTGGACAAACCTTTATACATTCTCCACAATCAATACATTTATCATCAATAATAATAGCCTTTCCGTCCCTTACTCTAATTGCTTGAGTTGGGCAACTTTTTATACAAATAGTACATCCAAGGCATTTAGATTGGTTTAAAATAACTGAATGAGAGTACTTATCCATTTCTTTCCTCCAAACTCTTGCTAGTAGTTAAATACCATTTTTATTTTAGTGCCCACATCCATAGTAGAACTTATTTGGAATTCATCTGAGCATCTTTTTATATTTGGCAATCCCATTCCTGCACCAAATCCCATTTCTCTTATTTCATTTGTAGCTGTGGAATACCCTTCGGTCATTGCCAAATCTATATCCTTAATACCAGGACCTGTATCTTCCACCTCTATTGTTACTTTATTCTCATCTATGTAAGCTTTAATATTACCACCTAAAGAATGAATTACTAAATTCATCTCTGCTTCATAAGTTGCAATAGATATTTTCCTTATAAGGCTATTTTCTAATCCAATACTTTGTAATATCTTTTTTATTTTACTTGAAGCATTTCCTGCAGTTAGAAAATTCCCTCTTTCTATAATGAAATTCAATAATAAAGTATTTTCTTCCACTAATTTCTCTCCTTATCCCATCCTATTAGTATCCTTATATTAACAGACTATTTTAGAATTAGAATTTATAAAGTTTTTTTCTATTTTATGGAAAATATATAGGTATAATAATATAATTAGCCACCACATAGCCAATACTTAAGGCTAGGACTGGCATTAAAATGAAGAATATAAATATATAAAGTAAATTTTCTTTTTTTGATTTCCTTTTCCTATTCATTCTACTAAATCTCATTTGGAAATACCCTTTTCTTCAATTGTGATATAGAATTTCCAATAAAAAATTTAAATAAATAATTAATAAAGTCAAAATAATAATCAACTTTCTTATATTATAAACTTCTACTTAAATAATTAAATCCCTTTATTATTTGCTAAAATCATAGCACTAGTATGAAATGAATTTTTTATAAAAAAAGCTGAAGGGTAACTTCAGTTTTTATTTTTATGGTTTATTTTCTCACGATAAATTCAATAAAATATTAAAAAAAGCATAGTTTTTAAATTTGAGATAGAATAGGTTCAAGGTGGTTTATTCCATTGACATTTATATCTTATATCAATATAATATAT
>DUPX01000054.1 GCA_012838085.1 Eubacteriaceae bacterium | reverse complement strand
TATTTATAATTATCCACCATTATATCCACAGATTTTAAAATATTTGATATTGGAGTTAATTGTATTTTATATTTTTTATTCTTTAAATAAATATATCACTAATTTCCTTAATATTGAAAATTGTATATCAAAGGACTACAATTTATTTTTTTCTTTTTTTCTAACAATAATTATATTAAATGCTTAACAAAAGTGGACAAACTATATTCATTCTAATAAAGGGGGATTGCTATGAACTCTCCACTATTTGATATATGGGAAAAAACCCTAGAGATAATAAAATCTGAATTAACGGAAGTAAGCTTTAATACCTGGCTAAAGACTATTGAGCCTATCTCCTATAAGAATAATCAGATTGTATTAGGTGTTCCCAATGTATTTACTAAGGGGATTTTAGAAGCTCGGTACATGGTACTAATATCCAATGCTCTTATAGAAGTCACTGGAGAAGAAACCAATATTAAGTTTTCCATTCCTGGTGATACTATTGAAAATAATACCAACAAAAACAATAATGAAACTAATACTGGAAGTTTTTCTTCCGCCAACTTAATTCCAAAGTACACCTTTGAAACCTTTGTAATTGGTAATAGTAATCGCTTTGCCCATGCAGCCTCCTTAGCTGTGGCAGAAGCACCTGCAAAGGCTTATAATCCATTATTCATATATGGAGGGGTAGGGTTGGGTAAAACCCATTTAATGCACGCCATTGGTCATTTTATTTTAAATGAAAACCCTAATTTAAAGGTTATGTATGTTTCATCAGAAAAATTTACAAATGAACTTATAAATTCTATTAGAGATGATAAAAATGTTGAATTTCGCAATCGCTATAGAAATATTGATGTGCTTTTAGTGGATGATATACAATTCATAGCAGGGAAAGAAAGAACCCAGGAGGAGTTTTTCCATACCTTTAATTCTCTCCATGAATCAAGTAAGCAAATTATAATATCTAGTGATAGACCTCCTAAGGAAATCCCCACCCTAGAGGATAGATTAAGATCTAGATTTGAATGGGGTCTTATAGCTGATATACAGGCACCAGATTTAGAAACTCGAATAGCTATTTTAAGGAAAAAAGCAGAAATTGAAAATCTTGAAGTATCAAATGAAGTTATGCATTTTGTAGCCTCTAAGATTCAATCAAATATTAGAGAGTTAGAAGGGGCACTTACTAGAGTAGTAGCCTATTCCTCCCTTACTGGTCAGGAAATTTCAATAGATTTGACCAATGAGGCTCTAAAGGATATTATCTCCTCTTCTGTTCCTAAAAAAATTACCATCAAGGATATAAAAGAAGTGGTGGCGGACTATTACAATATTAGAATAGAGGAGTTTAATTCAAAAAAAAGAACAAAAGCCATCGCCTTTCCAAGGCAGGTAGCAATGTACTTATCTAGGGATCTGACTGATCTGTCTCTTCCAAAGGTGGGAGAAGAATTTGGAGGCAGGGATCATTCAACAGTTATCCATGCAGTTGAAAAGATCACCCAAGAGATGAAAGAGGATATAAACTTTAAAAATACTATAAATAGTTTAATAAAAAAAATACAAGGTGAGTAAATAAAAAATACATAATATAATGTGTTGATAATACTATTGATAAAATGTGTATAATATATTCTTTTTTTCTAATAGTTAATAGTGTGGAAGAATAATGGACTATTACCAACAAAATATCCACATTCATCCTCTGCCTCTATTAGGCTCCTTGGTCACTTATTAACAAATTTCCCTAGCCTATTACTATTACTACTAATTAATATATTATATATTTATTCTTATTTAAGAAGGGGGTTATCCACAAGTGAAATTTATTTGTTCCAGAAAAACATTATTAAATGGATTTTCAATAGTACAAAAAGCAGTCTCCACCAGAACAACCCTTCCTATACTTGAAGGAGTTTTAATTCAGGCGGAAGGCAATACAATAAAACTAATAGCCACTGATTTAGAAATAGGTATTGAAAAATCTTTAGAAGGGGAAATAATAGAAGAAGGTTCTATAGTACTTCCTGCAAATATTATAGTAGAGCTTATAAGAAAGCTACCAGATGCTCCAGTAGAAATTAAATGCGACCAGGAGTACAGGACAAAAATAACCTGCCTTAAATCAGAATTTGTTATTCAGGGGCAAAGTAGTGAAGACTTCCCTAATTTACCAACGATAGAAGATGAAAATTCCATTGAAATTCCCCAGGATTTATTAAGAAATATCATTCGCCAAACTATATTTTCTGTAGCAAGTGATCCAACCCGACCTATTTTAACAGGGGCACTTATGGAAATCCAATCCAATGAACTTAGATTAATTGCTTTAGACGGATATAGATTAGCCCTAAGAAAGGGAAAGACAGAAAATCGGGATAATTATGGAATAAGTGAGGTAATTCCGGGAAAAACTCTAAATGAAATAAGTAAAATTCTTACCAATGATGATGAAATGGTTAGGATTTCAAGATTAGATAAACAAATGCTCTTTGAATATGAAAATACTAAAATAACAACCAGACTATTAGAAGGAGAATTTATTAACTATAACCAAATTCTTCCAGATGAATACAAAACAAGAATTAAGGTATATACTAATGATTTAATAGAAAGCTGTGAAAGGGCTGAGCTATTAGCAAGGCAGGGTAAAAACAATTTAATAAAGGTGGAGATATTACAGGATCAATTAGTTATAACATCTAATGCAGAAATAGGTCATGTACGGGAAGAATTACCTATTGAAATTGAAGGGGAGGAACTAAAAATAGCCTTTAATAGCAGATATATTTTAGATGCGCTAAAGGTAATTGAAGAAGAGGAGATTTACTTAGATTTCACCACTTCAGTAAGTCCTTGTATAATAAGACCTGTGGAAGATGATAATTTTGTCTATTTAATACTACCTGTAAGATTACTAAAAGAATAGCAAGATTTAAGCCACCGGAAATGGTGGTTTAATTAATTTATAGAATTGTTAAAGTGAAGAGGTGAACTATGGAAAAGATAAAGATATCCACAGACTATATTAAGTTAGATCAACTATTAAAGTTTGCAAATATAGCTGAACATGGGGCTATGGCAAAGTTAATGATTAAAGATGGTTTAGTTAAGGTAAATGGTGAAATTGTTACCCAAAGGGGCAAGAAGATAAGATCGGGAGATATTGTGGAATTATCTGATTATGGTAAAATAGAAGTAGTGTAAATAAGAACATGTGTTTGATTAAAGGGAGGGAAATTAATGTATATTGAGAATATCAAATTATTAAATTATAGAAATTATTCTCAATTAAACTTAAGTTTTCATCCTAAAATAAATATTATTATAGGTCCTAATGCCCAGGGTAAAACAAATATAATAGAGGCAATTTATTATTTAGGTATTGGTAAATCCCACCGAACTAATAAGGATAGGGAAGTAATAAATTGGGATAGTGAAAACTCCTATATAAAGGGAAGTATAGTTCACAATAATGGAAAGAGGATTTTAGAGATAGGACTATCTAAAAATAAAAAGAAAATAATTAAAAATAATGGGGTAGTGCTGGAGAAAATGGGGGAACTATTGGGAAAGGCCAATATTGTATTATTTTCTCCAGAGGATTTAAAACTTATTAAGGAAGGACCTATAGAGAGAAGGAATTTTTTAGATAGGGAAATATCAAATATAAAACCCCAATATTATTATGGAATTATAAAATACAATAAAATTCTTGCCCAAAGGAATTATCTTTTAAAAAATATGGTAAAGCAACCATCATTAGAAGACACAATTTCCCTCTGGGATGAACAATTAGTAGAGGTGGGCAGTAGGATTATACATAGTCGTATTTACTTTCTAAAAAAATTAAATAATTATATTAATAAAATTCATAGGGAAATAACGGATGATTTAGAAGATATAGAATTATTCTACCAATCAAATATTTTAAAGTCCCAGGAAGAATTAAAAGACATTAAAAATATATTTAAAGAAAAACTAACTAAAGGTAGGGGCTTGGATATAAAAAGGGGAGTGACCGGTGTTGGGCCCCATAGGGATGATTTAAAGGTAAATGCTAATGGAATAGATTTAAGGATTTTTGGTTCCCAAGGCCAGCAAAGAACGGCAGCCTTATCACTAAAATTATCTATATTGGAATTAATAAATAATGAGGTGGGAGAAACACCTATTTTATTATTGGATGATGTGCTATCAGAATTAGATGAAATGAGACAGAAAAAACTAATAAAGTCTATAAGTAATGCTCAGAGTTTTATCACCTGTGCCGATGAAAATTATTTAAAGCACTTTGTAAATAAAGAAAAAAATATATTTTCCATTAAAAATGGTCAAGTAGTATAATACTTTTAGAAAATATAAAAAAAGGTTATAATAGGTAATGTGGAATAAATAGGAGAGATTTATTAATTGATTTATATAGACTTAAGGAAACAAGGGGGTAAACATGGAAGAACAAAAAAATCAAAGCTACGGTGCTGAACAAATACAGGTGTTAGAAGGATTGGAAGCAGTTAGAAAACGCCCTGGAATGTATATTGGAAGTACAGGTTCTAGAGGTTTACATCATTTAGTTTATGAGGTTATAGATAATAGTATTGATGAGGCCTTAGCAGGTTTTTGCGATAATATATCTGTCACAATTAATCCAGATAATTCAGTAACTGTTAAAGATGATGGTAGGGGTATTCCAGTTGGTATCCATCCAAAACTTAAAAAGTCAGCGGTAGAGGTAGCACTAACAATGCTCCATGCTGGTGGCAAATTTGGTGGAGGAGGTTATAAGGTTTCGGGAGGTCTTCACGGTGTGGGGGTGGCTGTGGTAAATGCCCTTTCAGAATCTTTAGAAATTCAGGTACACCAAGATGGCCAAATCTACACCCAAAGCTATGTAAGGGGTAAGCCCCTTGGAAAACTTACACCTATTGGTAAAACCAATAAGACTGGTACCACAATAACATTTAAACCTGACTCTCAAGTCTTTGAAGAATTAGAATATGATTTTGAAATCTTAGAACATAGGATAAGGGAATTGGCTTTTCTAAATAAGGGCATACGTATTACCCTTAAGGATGAACGGGAAGGAATGAAGCAGAAAAAGCAATTTCACTATAAAGGGGGAATTGTATCCTTTGTTGAATATTTAAATAAAAATAGAGAACCCCTCCATAAGAAAGTTTTTGGTTTTGAAGTAGAAAAGGAAGGTACTTTAATAGAGGTTGCTCTTCAATATAATGATACTTATACAGAGAATGTATTCACCTTTGCCAATAATATAAACACCCAAGAAGGGGGCTTCCATTTAAGTGGCTTTAGAAGTGCCCTCACTAGATGTATAAATGATTATGGAAGAAAATACAACTTTTTAAAAGAAAATGATAATAACCTTTCAGGGGAAGATGTTAGGGAAGGAATTACTGCAATAGTCAGTGTAAAACTTACCGATCCTCAATTCGAAGGTCAAACAAAGACCAAGTTAGGAAATACAGAAGTGAGAGGTTTAGTTGACCAGGCAGTAAGTGAAAATCTAACCTATTTTCTAGAGGAAAATCCCAATATAGGAAAGGCCATTATGAATAAGGCAATAACTGCTGCCCGGGCTAGACAAGCTGCGAAAAAGGCTCGGGAACTAACCAGGAGAAAAAGTGTATTAGAAAGTACCTCTCTACCTGGAAAACTTGCAGATTGCAGTGAAAAGGATCCTAGCCTTTCAGAAATATTTATAGTGGAGGGAGATTCTGCGGGAGGATCTGCAAAACAAGGTAGGGATAGGGCCACCATGGCTATTTTACCTTTACGGGGAAAGATCTTAAATGTGGAAAAGGCAAGGCTGGATAGAATACTATCCACTGATACTATTCGCTCCCTAATCACCGCCTTAGGAGTAGGAATATCAGATGATTTTGATATAGAGAAGGCAAGATATCATAAGGTGATAATTATGACAGACGCCGATGTGGATGGGGCTCATATAAGAACTCTGTTATTAACCTTCTTTTATAGATATATGAGGGAGCTAATAGATGCGGGATATTTATATATTGCTCAACCTCCTTTATATAAGGTAAGTAAGGGAAGTTTTGAACAATATGTCTATAGCGATAAGGAATTAGATAAATTATTAGACCAAATAGGTAGGGATGGAAAGATCAACCTTCAACGTTATAAAGGTTTGGGGGAAATGAATCCAGAACAACTATGGGAAACCACTATGAATCCTGAGACTCGCACTCTACTTCAGGTCACCTTAGAAGATGGAATAATGGCAGATGAGATATTTTCCAAACTAATGGGGGACAAGGTGTTGCCCAGAAGAGAGTTTATTGAGGAAAATGCACGAAAAGTAAGAAACCTAGATATATAAAGGGGGTTAGAAAATGTCAGAAGAAAAAAATCATGGAAATATCCTACCCATAAATATAGTGGATGAAATGAAGACCTCATATATTGATTATGCTATGAGTGTTATTGTATCCCGTGCCCTCCCAGATGTGAGGGATGGTTTAAAACCAGTCCATAGAAGAATTTTATTTGCCATGAATGAATTGGGATTAACAGCAGATAAACCCCATAGAAAATGCGCAAGAATTGTAGGGGATGTATTAGGTAAATACCACCCCCATGGAGATACAGCTGTTTATGATGCTTTAGTTAGAATGTCCCAGGATTTTTCCACCCGCTATCCGTTGGTGGATGGCCATGGGAACTTTGGCTCAGTAGATGGGGATGGGGCAGCGGCAATGCGTTATACCGAGGCTAGAATGACAAAGATTGCCTATGAGATGCTTAGGGATATTAATAGCAATACCATAGACTATACCTTAAATTTTGATGAAACTCAGAAGGAACCATCGGTATTACCCTCCCGCTATCCAAATCTATTAGTTAATGGATCATCGGGAATTGCTGTGGGAATGGCCACAAATATACCTCCCCACAATCTTAGAGAGGTAATAGATGGTGTTATTGAGATTATAGATAACCCTGATGTGACCATTGATCAATTAATGAAGAAGATAAAGGGACCAGACTTTCCTACTGGAGGAATAATCCTAGGAATGAATGAAGTCCGGTCCGCCTATAATACTGGTCGGGGTAAGATTAAGGTCAGGGCTAAAGCTAATATAGAACAGATAAATAATAGCAGATATAGAATTGTAGTTACAGAAATACCCTATCAGGTAAATAAATCCAGACTAATAGAAAAAATTGCAGACCTGGTGAAGGATAAGAGAATTGAGGGAGTTTCAGACCTTAGGGATGAATCAGACAGAAAGGGTATGCGAATAGTAGTAGAATTAAAAAGGGATGTGAATCCAAATGTGGTGCTAAATCTCTTATATAAACATACCCAAATGCAGGAAACCTTTGGAGTCATTATGCTGGCATTAGTTAATAATGAGCCAAAGGTATTAAACTTAAGACAAATGCTGGACCACTATTTAGCCCATCAAAGAGAAGTTATTATTCGAAGAACCCAGTTTGATTTAGATAAGGCAGAGGCAAGGGCCCACATATTAGAGGGATTAATTATTGCATTAGATAATATTGATGCTGTAATAAAACTTATTCGCTCCTCTAAAACAGTTCCAATAGCAAGGGAAGGATTAATAGAGAATTTTAGCTTATCAGAAAAACAAGCCCAAGCTATTCTTGATATGAGGCTCCAAAGATTGACAGGCTTAGAGCGGGAAAAGATAGAGGAAGAATACAAGGAATTAATAGAGTTAATTAAAAAACTTAAGGAAATACTTGCTAGTGACCAACTTATATTAAATATTATTAAAGAAGAGCTACAAGAAATAAAGAAAAAGTACGGTGATGATAGAAGGACAGGCTTTGATATAGATGTATCAGAATTTGATATGGATGATCTGATAGAGGAGGAAGATGTGGTAATAACTCTAACCCACTTTGGATATATAAAGAGATTGCCATCAGATACCTATCGATCCCAAAGGAGAGGTGGAAGGGGTGTAGCAGCCTTAAGCACTAGGGAAGATGATTTTGTAGAACACCTATTTATCACCTCCACCCACCATTATTTATTATTCTTTACAAATAAGGGCAAGGTATATAGATTGAAGACCTATGAAATTCCTGAGGCTAGCAGACAGGCTAGAGGAACAGCTATTGTAAATATACTCCAATTAGATCCAGGGGAGGTTGTAACCACCCTTATTCCTATCAAGAAATTTAGACCAGACCGCTATCTACTAATGGTTACTAAAAATGGCAGCGTTAAAAAGACAGACTTGACAGAATTTGATTCCTCTAGAAGGACGGGACTTGTTGCCATATCCTTAAGGGAAGAAGATGAACTAATAGGAGTAAGGCTGACCAATGGGGAAAAGGAAATTATAATAGGAACAAAGAAGGGTTTTGCCATTAGATTTGATGAAAAGGATGTCCGACCAATGGGTAGAACAGCCATGGGAGTAAGGGGCATAAACCTAAGAAAGAATGATGAAGTAATAGGAATGGATTTAGTATCAGAAAGATCCTATCTATTGGCTATTAGTAATAAAGGCTTTGGCAAGATGACTGACCTAGATGCCTATCGAACTCAAGCTAGGGGTGGGAAGGGGGTCACCACCTATAATATTACAGAAAAAACAGGGGAACTGGTAGGAATAAGAGTGGTCACCACTGAAGATGAAATTATGCTTATTAATAACCATGGAATTGTGATAAGAATAGAGGCAAGTGGAATTTCACAAATGGGTAGAAATACCCAGGGGGTAACCTTGATGAGGGTAGACAAAGACGACGAAGTTATTTGTGCAGCCAAGGTATATGTAAGCGAAGAAAAGGAAATTGTGGTGTAGGGATCGACGTCCTCAAAAATGTGTAGAAAACGTCGCCCTCGTCGTTTAGCAGACCTATTATTACAGTTTAAAAGGAGGAAAACTATGGTAAAGATAGCCCCTTCACTATTATCAGCTGATTTTGCAAACTTGGAAAGGGATATAAAGGAACTTGAAAAACTCAATGTAGACATGCTCCACTTGGATATGATGGATGGGTGTTTTGTACCTAATATAACCTTTGGTCCAGATCAGATTAAGATGCTACGGAATAAAACAAATCTAATATTTGATGCCCATATGATGATTCAAGACCCGGATAGGTATATTGAAAGGATAGCTAAGGCAGGGGCAGATATTATCACAATACATCAGGAAGCAACCACCCACCTCCATCGAAGCCTCCAAATAGTAAAGGAACAAGGTGTAAAAGTAGGGATATCATTAAACCCTGCCACACCTGTAGATACTCTAAAGTATGTTTTAGATGATATTGATATGATTCTTCTTATGACAGTTAACCCCGGTTTTGGAGGACAAAAATTTATTCCTGCTATGATTGATAAAATAGCAGAGGCCAAAAAAATGATCGGTAATCGTAAAATAGATATTCAGGTAGATGGGGGTATTAATGATATTATAGGGAAAGAATGTGTCAAGGCAGGGGCAGATATCTTAGTTGCCG
>DUPX01000053.1 GCA_012838085.1 Eubacteriaceae bacterium | reverse complement strand
ATAAAGATTATATTTGGAATTATAAAATAAAAATAAACTATTTAGATAGAGAAGAGTATTATATAATTAAATTAGTCAAGTTTCCAGATATTCGGGCAAAAAGTAGATGGATTATTAATAGTATAATTAAGGTTTCATAAAGAGAGGGATATTATGAAAACAATAATCAAAGATGTATCCATTCTTAGTCAAAATCATAATAAGGATTTTATTGAAAAAGGCTATATAGTTATCGAAAATCAAAATATTATCAAAGTAGGGGATTTAAAAGATTTTACTGAAGAAAATTTTACTGATGAATCTATTGAAATAATCAATGGAAAAAGTAATTATTTAGTAGTTCCTGGTTTTATAAATGCCCATACACATATTGCTATGACCTTATTTAGGGGATATGCAGATGATTTACCCTTTTGGACATGGCTTACCAAAAAAATATGGCCTCAAGAAGAAAAATTGAATGGTGAGGATGCATATTGGGGTACCCTTCTAGGAATAATTGAAATGATTAAAACAGGAACAACAACTTTTAATGATATGTATATGTTTATGGATTATACTGCAAAGGCAGTGGAAGAAAGCGGTATTCGTGGATATTTATCAAGGGGATTGCAGGGTACAAATGAAATTTCTAGTATTGGATTAAAAGAAAATATAGAATTATTTAAAAACTGGCATAATAAAGCTGATGGAAGGATTAAAGTTATGGCTGGTCCCCATGCAATTTACACCTGTGATCCTAGTTTTTGGCAAGAGGTAATAGCTTTAGTAGAAGAAACTGGTATGTTGATTCATACCCATTTATCTGAAAGTAGGGAAGAAGTTAATAATAGCATTGCACAATATGGTAAAACCCCTGTACAGCATTTAGAAAAACTAGGAGTTTTTAATTATCCAATCGTGGCCGCCCACGGTGTATACTTATCAAAAGAAGATATGGATATACTTAGCAAATATGATATAAGTATAGTACATAATCCAGTAAGTAATTTAAAATTGGGCAACGGTTTTGCACCTATATCTAGTTTGCTTAATAAGGGAATAAATGTGGCTTTAGGAACTGATGGAGCATCAAGTAATAATAATCTGGATTTATTAGAAGAAATGGGTTATGCTGCTTTGATTCATAAAGGATTTTTAGAAGATAGTACGGCTGTTTCAGCGTCTAAAACCTTTGATATGGCTACAATATATGGAGCAAAGGCCTTAAAATGGGAGGGAATAGGTAGAATAGAAAAAGGAATGAAAGCTGATCTATTAATGATTAATATTGATGATGCCTCTTTTTATCCTAGATATAATTTATTATCAAATCTTATTTATTCTAGCAATTCTTCCCGTATAGAAAATGTTATGGTAAATGGTGCCTGGGTAATGAAAAACAAGGAGTTACTTACTATTGATGAAGAAAAAGTTTTTTACCAAGTGGAAAGAATAAAAAGAAAATTTATATAAACAATTAACTATACCCAAAGAGAAATATTTGTCTATGGGTATAGTTATTTTTTAATAGATAGTCTTAATTTTATACCTAAAAAAATAGGAATCGTAAGGGGGCATCTCCGCCAAATACAGAGTGATACTGATCTTATAAGCTACTTAAGGAACCTAGATTTCCATTGCGAAATCATCCAAGACATTATTTCTATAGATTAAAATAATCCTCTAAAAGTTTTAAAGCATTTTTATATAACATTTTTTCCCCATGTTCATTTATATATGCAATAGAATAATATTCTTGTTCTCCATACTCAGAAAGTATAGCTATAATATTGGAAATAATATCTTTATTATAGTTAGATAACAATAATGTTAATATATAGTTTTTATTTAGACTATATAAACATGTTTCTTTAAAAGAAAATTGCTTTAATAATCTTATACAAGGTTTAATTATTTCTAGTGAAGGAAATTTAAATAGCAGTTCATTGTTAGGTTTAATTTCATATTCTGTTTTATAAAAAAGCTCATCTATTTCACTAATTACATAGCCTAGAGAATTATCATATTCAAATTCTTCTTCGTCTTCGAATTTTGTAATGCAAATTTTAAATCCATCATTTAATAGCGGTTTTGCTTCTACATATAGTTGATAACCTTCTGAATCGAATCCTTCTTGTACATAAGCCTCTTCTAGGATATCTAAAAATAAAGATTGGATCTTTGAATTCTGGGGGTGGAATTCATTTTTATCTATATTTCTTTCCTTTAAATCTGTAAAACTTATATAAACAATGATTTTTTTATCATGAATTTTTTCTACCTTCATAAACATGCTCCTTAATTT